>NZ_JAIWIH010000004.1:0-263146 GCF_052851135.1 Streptomyces sp. BRA346
CGCCCGGTTACATTCCGAACCCGGAAGCTAAGCCTTTCAGCGCCGATGGTACTGCAGGGGGGACCCTGTGGGAGAGTAGGACGCCGCCGAACAATCTTTGGAGGACCCCTGGTCCCAGCGTTCATGCTGGGACCAGGGGTCCTTTTTGTTTTGGCCAGAAGACAGGAGTCACGTAAATGCCCACCAACTCTTCCGACGACCGGGGGGACCGCGAGCCGCGGCGCCGGGACGGCGGCGACCGGAGGGATTTCCGCGACTCCGGACCGCGTCGTGACCGCGATGGTGACCGGGACCGTGGTGGCTTCCGGCGTGACGACCGCCGCGACGACCGGCCTCGTGGGCCGCGTCGCGACGACGACCGCGGTGGACGCCCCGGCGGTGGCTACGGCCGCCGCGATGATCGGCGTGACGACCGTCGGGACGATCGGCGTGACGATCGCCCGCGTGGTCCGCGCCGGGACGACCGTGACGGTGGGTTCCGCCAGGGTGGGTTCCGTCGTGACGAGCGCCGCGATGACCGCCGGGATGATCGCCGGGACGACCGTGGTGGGTTCAGGCGTGACGACCGCAGGGACGACCGTCGTGACGACCGGCCTCGTGGGCCGCGTCGTGACGATGACCGTGGCGGACGTCCGGGTAGCTTCGGGCGCCGTGACGACCGCGCTGACCGGCCGCGCGGTGGCTTCGATCGCCGGGATGACCGGCCCCCGTTCCGCCGCGATGACCGGCGTGACGATCGGCGGGACGACCGTCGCGATGACCGGCGTGATGACCGCGGTGGGTTCCGCCGTGACGACCGCCGCGACGACCGTGGCGGGTTCCGCCAGGATGACCGCCGTGGTGACCGTGGCGATCGGCGTGACGATCGCGGTGGGTTCCGTCGGGGCGACCGGCGTGATGACCGCAGTGGGTTCAAGCGCGACGACCGTCGCGACGACCGTCGTGATGATCGCGGTGGGTTCCGCCGTGACGACCGTCGTGATGATCGCGGTGGGTTCCGCCGTGACGAGCGTCGGGATGATCGTGGTGGGTTCCGTCGCGATGACCGCCGCGACGATCGCCGTGATGATCGTGGTGGGTTCCGCCGCGATGACCGCCGGGACGATCGTGGTGGGTTCCGCCGGGACGACCGGCGCGACGACCGACCCCGTGGGCCGCGGCGGGATGAACGTGACGGCGGCGGCTTCCGTGGCGGGCGGGACGACCGGGGTTCCCGGCGTCCGTACGGTGGCGGCCAGGGGCGCGGGCGTGACGACCGGTCCGGTGGCTACGGCCGTCGCGACCGCGACGAGCGCGGCCGGGACCGCGACCGCGAGCCGATCAAGCGGCTGCCGATCCCCGAGGACGTGACCGGCGACGAGATCGACAAGGACGTACGGCAGGAGCTGCTGAGCCTGCCGAAGACCCTTGCCGAGGACGTTGCCAAGAACCTCGTCATGGTCGCCAAGCTGCTGGACGAGGACCCGGAGCGGGCGTACCAGTACTCCCGCGTCGCGCTGCGGCTCGCTTCCCGTGTCGCCGCCGTCCGCGAGGCGGCGGGGTTCGCGTCGTACGCCGTCGCGAAGTACTCGGAGGCGCTGGCGGAGTTCCGTGCCGCGCGTCGTATGACGGGCAACAACGACCTGTGGCCGGTGATGGCCGACTGCGAGCGCGGCATGGGCCGTCCCGAGCGGGCGCTGGCCATGGCAGGTGAGCCCGAGGTCCAGAAGCTGGACCGGGCCGGGCAGGTCGAGATGCGCCTGGTGGCCGCCGGTGCCCGGCGCGACATGGGCCAGGCCGACGCCGCCGTCGTCACCCTTCAGAGCCCGGAGCTGGCCTCGAACTCCGTCCAGCCGTGGACCGCCCGTCTGCGGTACGCCTACGCGGACGCGCTGCTGGCCGTCGGCCGTGAGGACGAGGCGCGCGAGTGGTTCGCGAAGGCGCTGGAGGCGGACCAGGGCGGCACCACGGACGCCTCCGACCGGCTCGCGGAGCTGGACGGTGTCGAGTTCGTGGACGCGCTCGACGACGATGAGGCCGCCGACGCGAGTGAGGTCGTCGAGGTCGCGAAGGTGGCCGAGGTCGCCGAGACCGACGACGTTGCCGAGGAGGCCGCGGACGCCGCGGACGCCGAGGCCACGGACGACGACGCAGTGGACACCGCGGACGCCGCGGACAGCGAGAGCAGCGAGCGCGGCGACGCCAGCTGATGCCTGAGGGCGGAACCCCGGCCACCACCCCCGGCCGGGGCTCCGCCCTCTTTGTCGTCTTTATCGTCCTTCCGCGGGCTCAGCCCAGGGTCAGGCTGCGCAGCACCAGCCCGGTGGCGGGCTTCGGCCCGAAGGACGTCGACTTGCGCGGCATGGCGACCCCCTGCCGCGCCAGCTCGCGGACGACCTCCTCGCGCACCGGATGCATCAGCACCGCCGTTCCGCCGTGCCGCTCCGCCTGCTCGACGGCCGCTTCCGCGTCGTGGATGTAGCCGATGTGCTCGGCGCTGTCCGGGATCTGCCAGAGGTGGTCCAGGAGCAGCGAGTGCAGGACGGTCGCGTCCAGTGTCCGCCAGGCCTCCGGCCGTCCCTCTGGGACCGTACGGGCCAGCAGCCCGGGGTCGGGCCGGTCGAGCAGGTGGAATCCGCCGTCGCCCGCGAGCAGGAACGCGTTCTGCCCGCCCGGTGCGGTGACCGCCTCCGCGAGGGCGTCCAGGGCGCGGGGCAGCGGGCCGTCGACCGTCCGTACCCGGAAGGCGGTGCGCGCCGTGGCCAGCGCCTCGGCCACCGGGAGGTGGCGCAGCAGCCGGTGGATGGCCCGGACCCGGAGCGGGTAGCGGGCGGTGTCCACGAGGAGGACGAGGCCGAAGTCCCAGGGCCCGGGCTCGGTCCGCTCCTCGCGCAGCCGCAGATAGGTGGCCCAGCGGTGGTGGCCGTCGGCGATGAGGGCCTGGTGGTTGCGCAGATCGGCGGCGATCGCGACCAGGTCGGCCGGGTCGGTGACCCGCCACAGATGGTGGTCGAAGCCGTCTTCGGTGGTGGTGGAGAACAACGGCTCGTGCCGGATGGTGCGTTCGATGACCGCGGCGGCGCCGTCCCCCGTATCACCGCCGTCGCCGCGGTAGGCGAGCAGCAGCGGTTCGAGGTTGGCGGCGGTGGCGCGCATCAGGTCGGCGCGGTCCTCGACGATGTGCGGCATGACCTCCTCGTGCGGGAGGACGACGCCCTCCTCGCGCGGGCTCAGCCGCAGGGCGCCGATCAGGCCGCGCTGGAGGATGTGGCTGTCGCGCTGTTCGTAGACGTACAGGGCCGGTTCGGGGTCGGGCACGAGGATGCCGTCGGCCTGCCAGCGGCGCAGCGTGTCCGCGGCCTGCCGATGGCGGTCGGCGGGGGTGCCGGCCTGCGGGAGGATGAGGCGGACGATGTTGTGAGGGTCGGCGGTCTCGAGTTCGCGGAGACCGTCGGGGCGTACGACCACGTCGTAGGGCGGTGAGGTGACGGCGGCGAGACTGCCGACCCGTTCCGCGACGTAGCGCAGCCCCCGGAAGGGGGTGAGCTGGAGACCTTGCCCGCCAGGCCCTGAAGTGCTCATTAGAGAATGTTATGCCCCGGTCGGCGATGCGCCATGATCGGGGGGAGAACGCATGGATCTGCGAGGAGAGTGTACCCCCATGAACCAGACCGTCCGGATCGCGCCCGAGGGCAGCCAGCGGTCGCTGAACGAGGCGTACGACACCGCGCTGCTGGATCTCGACGGTGTGGTGTACGCGGGTGGCGAGGCCATCACGTACGCCGTGGAGTCGCTCGTCACCGCGCGGGACGGCGGGATGCGGCTGGCGTATGTGACCAACAACGCGCTGCGCACGCCGCAGGCCGTCGCCGAGCATCTGACCCGGCTCGGGGTGCCCGCCGGGGCCGAGGACGTGATCACCTCGGCGCAGGCCGTCGCCCGGCTGATCTCCGAGCAGCTGCCGCAGGGCGCGCGGGTGCTGGTGATCGGCGGGGAGGGGCTGCGGGTGGCGCTGCGGGAGCGCGGGCTGCTGCCGGTGGAGTCCGCCGACGACGACCCGGCGGCGGTGGTCCAGGGGTACGGCGGGCCGGACATGCCGTGGGCGCGGCTGATGGAGGCGGGCTACGCGGTGGCGCGCGGGGTGCCGTGGTACGCGTCCAACACGGACCTGACGATTCCGAGCGGCCGTGGGATCGCGCCGGGCAACGGCGCGGGCGTGGAGGTCGTACGGATCGTGACGGGCCAGGACCCGCAGGTCGCGGGGAAGCCGCTGCCGCCGATGCACCGCGAGACGATCCTGCGGACCGGGGCCCGGCGGCCGTTGGTGGTGGGGGACCGGCTGGACACCGATATCGAGGGGGCGTACGCGGGCGGGGTCGACTCGCTCCTCGTGCTGACCGGGGTGACGACCCCGGCGCAGCTGCTGGCCGCGGAGCCCAAGCACCGTCCGGCCTATGTGGACCGCGACTTGCGGGGACTGCTCACGCCCCAGCCGGTCGTCGAGCCGTCCGACGGCGGCTTCCGGTGCGGCGGTTGGACGGCGCGGGTGGGCGACGGCGTGCTGCAGCTGGAGGGGGAGGGCGATGAGCCGTTGGACGGGCTGCGGGCGCTGTGCGCGGCGGCCTGGGACGAGGCGGGGGAGGGTGTGAGCGGCGCGGACGCTGGGAAGGCATTGGCCCGGCTGGGGCTGTGACCCGGCCGGGGTGATGGACCGGCCCGGGCTCGACCCGGCCGGGGTGGTGAGCGAGCGCCGCCAGGAGGCGTGACGAGGCCGGGGCCTGGGGTGATGTGGCCCGGGCGGTGGACCCGCCCGGGCGCCGCAGGCGTGGCTTAGGGTAACCTAACCTAAGTCTTGATCGGCCGTGCTGTGAGGTGGAGTTCCGCGTGACCCTGGTCAGTCCGGCGAAAGCCGGACCTGAGACAGCGACCGATACGGCGGCCCCGCCACCCCGCCGGCACACCGCGCGTCGAGCGGCCGGGCTCGTCGTCTCCCTCTGCGCGCTGATGGCCGTCGCGGCCGCCAGCATCGCGATCGGCGCCAAGCCGATCGCGCTCGGGGACGTCTGGCACGGGCTGGCCCACTACACCGGCAGCGACACCGATGTGGTGATCAAGGACGTGCGGCTGCCGCGCACCCTCCTCGGGCTGCTCGTCGGCGTCGGCCTCGGGCTCGCGGGCGCGGTCATCCAGGCCCTCACCCGCAACCCGCTCGCCGACCCCGGGCTGCTGGGGCTGAACGCGGGCGCGTCCGCCTCCGTCGTCTCGGCGATCAGCTTTCTCGGCGTCACCTCCCTGACCGGCTATGTGTGGTTCGCCTTCCTCGGCACCGCCGTCGCCTCCGTGCTGGTGTACGCGCTCGGCGGCAGCCGGGGCGCCACGCCGGTGCGGCTCGCGCTCGCCGGTACGGCCGTGTACGCGGCGCTCTACGGCTACATCAACGCCGTACAGCTGCTGGACAGCGCGGCGCTCGACAAGATGCGCTTCTGGACGGTCGGTTCGCTCGCCTCCGCCAATATGACCGTGGTCCGGCAGGTGGCCCCGTTCCTCCTGGTCGGCGCGGTGCTGGCGCTGCTGCTCGGCCGTTCGCTGAACGCGGTGGCGCTCGGCGACGACACGGCGCGCGCCCTCGGCACCAACCTGGTCCGCACCCGGGCGATGTCCATGCTGGCCGTCACCCTGCTGTGCGGGGCCGCGACCGCCGCCTGCGGGCCGATCGCCTTCGTGGGGCTGATGGTTCCGCACCTGGTCCGGGCGCTCACCGGACCCGATGTGCGGTGGACGCTGCCGTACGCCGCCGTGCTGTCGCCCGTCCTGCTGCTGGGCTCCGACGTGATCGGGCGGGTCCTCGCCCGGCCCGCCGAACTCCAGGTCGGCGTCGTCACCTCGCTCGTCGGCGGGCCCGTCTTCCTCTACCTCGTACGCCGCCGAAGGATGGCCCAACTGTGAACGCGAGCAAGCGCACCACGCCCAGGACGAGCGGAGTCACGCTGCGCACCGGCGGCCTCTCGCTGCGCCTGGACGTCCGCGGCGCGGTCGTGGGGCTGCTGCTGCTCGCCGCGGCGCTGGCGATGAGCGTGGTCCTGATCGGCACCGGCGACTTCCCCATGGCCCCCGCCGATGTGCTCAACACCCTGGCCGGGAACGGCACCATGGCCCAGGACTTCATCGTCCACGACCTGCGGCTGCCGCGCGTCCTGGTCGGGCTGCTGGTCGGGGCGGCGCTCGGGCTGGCCGGGGCGGTCTTCCAATCCATCTCCCGCAATCCGCTGGGCAGTCCGGACGTGATCGGCTTCGGGCAGGGCTCGGCGGCCGGGGCGCTCGCCGTGATCGTCCTCTTCCAGGGCAACCCGGCCGAGGTCGCCACCGGTGCCATCTGCGGCGGTCTGCTGACCGGGGTCGGCGTCTACGTGCTGGCCTGGCGGCGGGGCATTCACGGCTACCGGCTGGTGCTGGTCGGCATCGGCGCCACCGCGATGCTCGCCGCCGTCAACGGCTATCTGCTCACCAAGGCCGACCTCCCCGACGCCACCCGTGCGGTGGTGTGGCTGACCGGTTCGCTCAACGGGCGCGACTGGAACCAGGTCTGGCCGCTGGCCTGCGTATGCGCGGTCCTCCTGCCCCTGATCCTCGGGCAGGCGCGGGGCCTGCGGATGCTGGAGATGGGCGACGACAGCGCGTACGCCCTCGGGGTGCGGGTCGAACGGACCCGGCTGGTGCTGATGTTCTCGGGCGTCCTGCTGACCGCCTCCGCCACGGCCGCCGCCGGGCCCGTCTCCTTCGTGGCGCTCGTCGCCCCGCAGCTGGCGCGCAGGCTCACCCGTTCGCCCGGCCCCAACCTGCTCCCCGCGGCCTGGATGGGCGCGGCCCTGCTGGTCACCGCCGACTGGTCCGCACAGCGGGCCTTCGGCGCCGACCAGCTGCCGGTGGGGGCGCTGACCGCGATGCTGGGCGGCGGCTATCTGCTGTGGCTGCTGGTGACCGAGCGCAAGGCGGGGCGGATATGACGGAACGCACGCGGGCGGACGCCGAACACGGCATGGACGGCATGGACGACAAGGGCAACAGGGAAAAGGACACCGGGCAGACCGTGGCTTCCAGCAGCAACAGCACCAGCGGCACCAGCGGCACCGGCGACAAGAAGTCGGACCGGCAGCGGCTCACCGCCGAGGGGCTGACCCTCGCGTACGACCGGCGCACCGTTGCCGAGAATCTGTCGGTCACCATCCCCGACCACTCCTTCACGGTGATCGTCGGGCCCAACGCCTGCGGGAAGTCCACTCTGCTGCGCGCCCTGTCCCGGATGCTCAAGCCGACGGCGGGGTCGGTGCTGCTGGACGGCGAGGTGATCGGCTCGCTGCCCGCCAAGAAGGTGGCCCGCACTCTCGGCCTGCTGCCGCAGTCGTCCATCGCGCCGGACGGGATCACCGTCGCCGACCTCGTCGCCCGAGGCCGCTACCCGCACCAGGGGCTGCTGCGGCAGTGGTCGGAGACGGACGAGCGGATCGTGCAGGAGTCGATGGAGGCGACCGGCGTGGCGGAGCTGGGGGATCGCTTTGTCGACGAACTGTCCGGCGGGCAGCGCCAGCGGGTGTGGATCGCCATGGCCATCGCCCAGCAGACCCCGCTGCTGCTCCTGGACGAGCCCACGACGTACCTGGACATCCAGCACCAGATCGACGTCCTCGACCTGTGCGCCCAGCTCCACGAGGAGCAGGGCCGCACCCTCGTCGCGGTGCTGCACGACCTGAACCACGCCGCCCGCTACGCCACGCATCTGATCGCGGTGCGGGGCGGCGAGGTCGTTGCGGAGGGCGCGCCGGGGGAGATCGTCACGGCGGAGCTGGTGGAGCGGGTCTTCGGGCTGCGCTGCCAGGTCATCGACGACCCGGAGACGGGGACGCCGCTGGTCATACCGGCCGCCCGCCGGTCCCGTAAGGCCGCGGCGGCGGATGAGCCGCTGGCCGCCGTGGCGACGGAGTCCTGAGGGCGGCCCGTACGCGCGGCTAGAGCAGCTTCCGCAGCCGTAGCAGGTCGAGCAGCCCGGCCTCCAGTTTGACCCGGCCGCTGCCCCAGGCCCGGGCGAAGTGCAGCTCGCCGTCGACCAGGGCCACCAGGTCGTCGCCGGACATGGACAGCCGGATCTGGGCGCGTTCCGCCGGAGGGCCGGGCGCGGTCGTCACGTCCTCGATGCGGCTCTCCACGAGGCGGCCCATGAAGGTCGTGTCGAGGTCGGTGATCCAGCAGCTCACGGAGCGATCGAGCGCGGCGGCGCTGCGGAGGTCCCCGTTCGCGCCCGCCAGGTTCTCCGCCAGTTTGTCGAGTGCGTCGCGGCACTGTTCCAAGGTGGCCATCGCCGACGACGGTACCCCAGGTCGTGCCCCGTCGGGACGCGCCCGCTTCGCGGTAGCGTCGGGGGCATGAGTGAGCCGATGCCGGGCGTGCGGCCCGGGCCTGAGCAGGAGCCGGGGGCGGACGAGCCGGTCGCGGCGGCGGCCGGGGTGCCGGACCCGGGGCCTGCGGAGGCGGCCCCCGGGCTCTCGGAGGCGCCGGTGGAGGCCGCCGAGGAGATGCCTGGGGAGGCCGCCGAGGAGGTGCCTGGGGAGGCGTCCGGGGAGGCGCCGGCCGGGCCCGCCGATCCGGCTTCGCTCGGTGTCGGCCGTACACCCACCGGCGTCCCCGACGTCGACGACCGGCTCGACCGGCTGGCCGACGCGGACGACCTCCCGGTGAGCAGCCACCTGGAGGTGTACGAGGATGTGCACCGGGGACTGCGCGACACGCTGACGGCACTCGACCGGCAGCCCGGACCGCCGGCCCCGCCCGCCGCCCCCGCCCCGTAAGACCCCATACGGCCGACCCCAGGAGCTGAACCACCCGTGGCAGTGACCCGCCCACGACGCGTACGACTCGACGCGGAGCTGGTGCGCCGCAAGCTGGCCCGTTCGCGCGAGCACGCGAGCCAGCTGATCGCGGCGGGCCGTGTGACCGTCGGCGGGGCCACCGCGACCAAGGCCGCGACGCAGGTCGAGACCAGTGCCGCGGTCGTCGTGATCAAGGACGACAGCGATCCGGACTATGTCTCGCGCGGCGGCCACAAGCTCGCGGGCGCGCTGTACGCCTTCAGCGAGGAGTACCGCGAGGGGGCGGGGCGGACCACGGACCCCACCCCGGTCTCCGGTTCCGGGCTGGCCGTCGCGGGCCGCCGGGCGCTGGACGCGGGCGCGTCCACCGGCGGTTTCACCGACGTCCTGCTGCGCGCGGGCGCCGCCCACGTCGTCGCCGCGGACGTCGGTTATGGGCAACTTGCATGGTCTTTGCAAAGTGATGAACGCGTGACCGTTCTCGACCGTACGAACGTACGCGAGCTGACGCCGGAGCAGATGGGAGGCGAGCCCGTGGACCTTGTCGTCGGGGATCTCTCCTTCATCCCGCTCGGGCTGGTACTGCCCGCCCTGGTGCGCTGCACCGCGCCCGACGCCGATCTGGTGCTGATGGTCAAGCCACAGTTCGAGGTCGGCAAGGAGCGGCTCGGCAGCGGCGGTGTCGTCCGCAGCGCCGAGCTGCGTGCCGAGGCGGTGCGGACGGTGGCTCATCAGGCGGCGGACCTGGGGCTGGGCGTACTCGGCGTGACCGCCAGCCCGCTGCCGGGACCGTCGGGGAACGTCGAGTACTTTTTGTGGATGCGCGCCGGGGCGCCGGCACTGGACCCGGACGATGTTGACCGTGCAGTGGCGGAGGGGCCCAGTTGACCACTTCAGAAGCAGCGGCGAAGGCGGAGTCGGCGGCGGAGACGGACATCAAGCCGACGTCCGAGGCGATCGCCGACCGCACCGTGTTCCTCCTCGCGCACACCGGCCGCCCGGCGGCCATCCGCAGCGCGGAACTCGTCGTCCAGGGGCTCGTGCGCAGCGGTATCGGGGTGCGGGTGCTCGCGGCGGAGGCCGCGGACCTGCCGCTGCCGCCCGAGGTCGAACGGGTCGACGCGGGCCGCGACGTGCTCGACGGCTGTGAACTGCTGGTGGTGCTCGGCGGGGACGGGACGCTGCTGCGCGGCGCGGAGTTCTCGCGCATCTCCGGTGTGCCCATGCTCGGCGTCAACCTGGGCCGGGTCGGCTTCCTGGCCGAGGCCGAGCGCGACGACCTGGACAAGGTCGTGGACCGGGTGGTGAGCCGCCAGTACGAGGTCGAGGAGCGCATGACCATCGATGTGCTGGTCCGCAACGACGGGCACATCGTGCACACCGACTGGGCGCTGAACGAGGCGTCGGTCGAGAAGGCCGCGCGCGAGCGGCTGCTGGAGGTCGTCACCGAGGTCGACGGCCGCCCGGTGTCCCGTTTCGGCGGCGACGGCGTGGTGTGCGCGACCCCGACCGGTTCGACGGCGTACGCCTTCTCGGCCGGTGGCCCGGTGGTGTGGCCCGAGGTCGAGGCGCTGCTGATGGTTCCGATCAGCGCGCACGCCCTGTTCGCGAAGCCGCTGGTGACGACGCCGGAGTCGGTGCTCGCGGTCGAGGTGCAGCCGCAGACCCCGCACGGGGTGCTGTGGTGCGACGGGCGCCGCACCGTGGAGCTGCCCGCCGGGGCGCGGGTGGAGGTGCGCAGGGGAACGGTGCCGGTCCGGCTGGCCCGGCTGCACCACGCGTCGTTCACCGACCGGCTGGTGGCGAAGTTCGCGCTGCCGGTGGCGGGCTGGCGCGGGGCGCCGCACTAGCGGGTGTCGCTCTGAGCGTGAGCGGGCCGGTGAACACCGGCCCGCCGCCGATGCCGGCGACCGTGCCGTAGCCGTCCGGCAGCGGCGGCATGGGGACACCCTTTCGAGGGGGTACGTCCGGTTAGCCCCTGGCGCCTGCGACGGGGAGGTGACCGGGCAATCCCGCGTTCACCCTGGGTAGGCGTGGGGCGGTCCCCGGGGGTGGCCGTCGCGAGGTGGCCGGTAAACCTCGTATGGTCTTGCACGTGCTGGAGGAGATGCGGATACGTGCCCTGGGTGTCATCGACGATGCCGTGGTCGAGCTGTCACCCGGCTTCACCGCGGTAACCGGCGAGACCGGCGCGGGCAAGACCATGGTCGTCACCAGTCTCGGACTGCTGCTCGGCGGCCGCGCCGACGCCGCCCTGGTGCGGATCGGCGCCAAGGCGGCGGTCGTCGAGGGCCGGATCACGGTCGACGCCCGCTCGGCCGTCGCCGTGCGGGCCGAGGAGGCGGGTGCCGAACTCGACGACGGGGCGCTGCTGATCAGCCGTACCCTCTCCGCCGAAGGGCGGTCCCGCGCCCATGTGGGCGGCCGGTCCGTGCCGGTGGGGCTGCTCGGGGAGCTGGCCGACGACCTGGTGGCCGTCCACGGCCAGACCGACCAGCAGGGTCTGATGCGGCCCGCCCGGCAGCGCCAGGCGCTCGACCGGTACGCGGGCGCCGCCGTCGCCGGGCCGCTGGAGAAGTACGCGGGCGCCTACCGGCGGCTGCGCGCCGTCGCCGCCGAGCTGGAGGAGCTGACCACCCGGGCGCGCGAGCGGGAGCAGGAGGCCGACCTGCTGCGCTTCGGCCTCGAGGAGGTCGCCGCCGCCGAGCCGCGGGCGGGCGAGGACGACGAACTCGCCGCCGAGGCCGAGCGGCTGGGCCACGCCGAGGCCCTCGCGTCCGCCGCCGCCCTCGCGCACACCGCCCTCGCGGGCAACCCGGAGGACCCCGAGGGCGTGGACGCCGCCACCCTCGTCGGCGGCGCGCACCGCGCACTGGAGGCGGTCCGCTCCCACGACCCCGCCCTCGCCGGGCTCGCCGACCGCATCGGCGAGGTGGGCATCCTGCTGTCCGACGTGGCCGGTGAACTGGCCGGGTACGCCGACGATCTGGACGCCGACCCGCTGCGGCTCGCCGCCGTCGAGGAGCGCCGTGCCGCGCTGGCCCAGCTGACCCGCAAGTACGGCGAGAACATCAGCGAGGTGCTGGCCTGGGCCGAGCAGGGCGCCACCCGGCTTGCCGAACTGGACGGCGACGACGACCGCATCGGCGAGCTGACCGCCGAACGCGACGCGCTCCGTGCCGACCTGGGCGGGCTCGCCCAGGCGCTGACCGACGCCCGTACGGAGGCCGCGGCGCGCTTCGCCGAGGCCGTCACCGAGGAGCTGGCCTCGCTCGCGATGCCGCACGCCCGGGTGACGTTCGCGATCCGTCAGACCGAGGCCGCGGACGAGGCGTCCGGTGTCGAGGTCGGCGGGCGCGCGGTGACGTACGGTCCACACGGCGCCGACGAGGTCGAGCTGCTGCTCGCCCCCCACCCCGGCGCCCCGCCCCGCCCCATCGCCAAGGGCGCCTCGGGCGGTGAGCTGTCCCGGGTGATGCTCGCGGTCGAGGTCGTCTTCGCGGGCTCCGATCCCGTACCGACGTATCTCTTCGACGAGGTGGACGCGGGCGTCGGCGGCAAGGCCGCGGTCGAGGTCGGCCGCCGGCTGGCCCGGCTCGCCCGCTCCGCCCAGGTGGTGGTCGTCACCCACCTCCCGCAGGTCGCCGCCTTCGCGGACCGGCACCTGGTGGTGGAGAAGACGAACGACGGGGCGGTGACGCGCAGCGGCGTGAAGGCCATGGAGGGCGAGGACCGGGTCCGGGAGCTGTCCCGGATGCTGGCGGGCCAGGAGGACTCGGAGCTGGCCCGGGCCCACGCGGAGGAGCTGCTGGAAGCGGCCCGCACGGGCCGCTGACCCGGGGCCGCGGGTTCCGCCATGGGTTCCGCGGAACCTACCGAGTTCACCCATATGGGTGATGCTGCGGACGTACGGGCGAGCGCTGGGCAGGCGTGGCACGGGAACGTTGCGGCGAGCGCACCGCGAAGGCTGGCATTCTTGGCGGAGCAAGCGCAGCGCAACAACAGCACCTTCGACACCGCCCCAGGAGCTCCGCCCGAGTGAGCAGTACCGTGAGCAACACCCCGGTCCCGCCGCACGGGCAGCCGTCGCTGCACGCCGTTCAGGTGCTGGGCGAGGGGACGTCGGGCAGCGGGGTGCATGTGCGGTCGCTGTCGGCCGGGCTGGTGGCGCGCGGGCTGCGGGTGACCGTGTGCGGGCCCTGGAGCGCCGAGCGGGGGTACGGCTTCACGGAGGCGGGCGCCCGGTTCGCACCGCTCGACGGCCGTACGGACGCCGGGAGCATCGCGTCGATCCGTACGGCCTCCGTCGGCGCGGGGCTGGTGCACGCGCACGGGCTGTGGCCCGGTCTGCTGGCCGCGCTCGCGCTGCGCGGCCGGGGCGTCCCGCTCGTCGTCACCTGGCACACCAAGCGGGAGGCCGAGGGGCCGCGGGGCCGCGTCGTGCGGCTGATGGAGCGGCGGGCGGCGCGTGCCGCGGCGGTCGTGCTGGGCGTGTCCTCGGACCTGGTGGACCGGGCCCGTGACCGCGGGGCGCGCGACGCCCGGCTCGCGCCGGTCGCGGTGCCCGCGCCGCGCCCCGCGCCCGAGACGGGCGACGGTGCCCGCCAGAAGGCGCGCGCGGAACTGGGCGCGGTGGAGCGGGCCCTGCTGCTCGCGGTCGGCCGTCTGGACGCCGCCACGGGCCACGGCCCGCTGCTGGACGCGGCGCGCCGCTGGCGCGCCCTGGACCCGCCGCCGCTGCTGGCGATCGCGGGGGAGGGGCCGGACCGGGGCGTGTTGCAGCGCCGGATCGATGCCGAGGGCCTCCCGGTGCGGCTGCTCGGCCGCCGGGACGACGTACCGGAGTTGCTGGCCGTCGCCGATGTCTGCGTGCTGTCCAGCCGCTGGGAGGCGCGCTCGCTGCTGGCCCAGGAGGCGCTGCACGCGGGGGTGCCGCTGGTCGCCACGGCGGTGGGCGGGGTGCCCGAACTGGTGGGGGACGCCGCCGAACTCGTTCCGTACGGCGACCCCGACGCCCTGGCCGACGCCGTGATCCGGCTGCTGGACGACCCCGCGCGGCGCGCGGAGCTGACCGCGGCGGGGCGGGCGCGGACCGTGGAGTGGCCGACGGAGGACGACACGGTGGCCCATGTCCTCAGCGTCTACGACGAATTGGTGCAGACCTTTCTGCGCGCAGGGGGTTGACGCCCCCGGTCGCCGATCGGCAGGGTGCTGCGCGGTGGACCGAGAGAGCGCTCTCTGACGGCGCGCGTCTTTCCTCGTGTCGCTTTTCCCGTCATGTCCCGGCAACCCCCACTACGCCGAGGAGTGCATTGTCATGATCACACGCAGAATGCTGCTGGGCGGAATCGCCGCCTCCGCCGCTGCCGCGGGCACCGGGCTCACGCTCACCGGCGGGGCACGGGCCTCGACGCGTGCCGAAACGCTTCCCCTCACGATCGCCAACCAGACCGGCCAGTTCGGCAACGCGTCGATATGGCTCTACATCGTCGGCAACGCCGACAACCAGCAGGTCCGGGTGACCCCCGACGGAAAGCTCGCCCCCGTCGCGCTCTCCGACAACGGCGCCGACGGCTTCGCCGACTACGCCATCCCGCTCTCGGCAAGCGGCGACACGAAGCTGACGCTGCCCCGGATGTCCGGCCGGATCTATGTCGCGCTGGGCGCCAAGCTCAAATTCAAGGTGGTGTCGGACGGGGCGGGCAAGGCCGCGCTCCAGTACCCGGCGGGCTGGGTGTCCGGCGACCCGAACTACCAGGTCATGCACGACTGCGCGGAGTTCACCTTCAACGCCTCCGGCATGTTCTGCAACACCACCATGGTCGACATGTTCAGCGTCCCGCTCGCCATCCGCCTCACCGGCGCCAAGGACCAGACGACCGGCACCCTCAAGGACGGCGCCCGCGCCAAGGTCTTCTCCGACCTCCGCGCGGTCGAGGCGTTCGAGCCGCTGGTCATCGGGGACGACCTGCGGGTCGTCGCGCCCGGCCACGGCCTGGGCGCGGGGCTGTTCCCGCAGGACTACTTCGCGCCCTACATCGACCGGGTCTGGGACGCCTACGCGTCGAAGGACCTCGAGGTCACCACCAACGCGGGCACCTTCACCGGCCGCGTCAGCGGCGGCAGGCTCTCCTTCACCGGCCCCGCCACGGTCGCCTTCGACAAGCCGTCCACCAAGGACGTGCTGTTCTGCGACGGCGCCCTGGCCGCGCCCAACGACGGTACGACGGGGCCGGTCGCGGCCATTCTCGGCGCGGGTTTCAACCGCACCACGCTGCACGACACCGGCGCCCAGCCGACGACCGACCCGGCCGCGTTCTACGGCGAGCAGACCACCCACCACTACGCCAAGGCGATGCACGCGGCGACGGCCGACGGCAAGGCGTACGGCTTCGCCTTCGACGACGTGGCCGACTTCGCGTCGTACATCCAGGACACCGCCCCGACCGGGCTCACCCTCACCCTGACCCCGTTCTAGCTAGGGGGTGTCTCGCCGATCATGCCGGGCTCGCGACGCCTGGCACGGCACCTCGCGGCCCCGCGCTCGTCGCGCGCAGCGCCTCCCCCAGCTACCGCTGGGAGGTGCCCCCTGCGCTCTCCTCACGCGGGTCCGCTCGCTGATCCGGCCTGATCGACAAGACACCCCCCAGGACCGGGGTCCTTCACCGCACATGGCGGCGGGCCTGGAGGGCCACCCCCAGGGCGAGCACCGTCTGGGGGTCCTCCAGGTCGGTACCGAGCAGCCGGGCGATCCGGGCCAGCCGGTCGTACAGCGTCTGGCGGTTGAGGTGCAGCGCCCGGGCCGTCTCCGCCTTGCGGCCCGCGTGCCGCAGATACGCCTCCAGCGTCGGCACCAGCGGCGGACGCGCGTCGCGGTCGTGGGCGAGCAGCGGGCCGATCACCCGGTCGACGAACGCGGTCAGGTCCCCGTGCTCCCGCAGTCGCCACAGCAACAGGTCGACATCCAGGCTGCGGACGTCGTACCAGTCCCGGTCCGCCAGCCCGTGCGCCGCGTGCGCCGCCTCCGCCGCGTGCCGCAACTCGCCGCCGACCGCGTCCCACCCGGCCGCGAGCCCGGCGATCACCACGGGCGGATGCGCCCCGGCGGGACGGTCGGGCCAGGCCCGCTCCACCCCCGCCCGCAGGGCCGCCGCGACGCGCATCGCCACCGCGCCGCGGTCCGCCGCGCTCCGCAAGCCCGCCAGCAGCGGCACCCGGCCCTCCGGCAGCCGTACGCCCAGCAGCACCGGCACGCCCACCGCCGCCAGCTCCTCGCGCAGCGCGTGGGCCAGCGCCGCCCAGCCCTCCGCGCCGCCGCCACCGGAGGCCCCGGCCCCGGCCCCGGCTCCGGTCCCGCTCCCGCTCAGCGGATGCGGGTCCTCCGCGAGCCGCATCACCATCGGCAGCAGCGGGCCGTCACCGGACGGCCGGAAGCCCAGCACCCGCGCCTGCGCGGGCGCGTCCGACGGCTCGACGCGCCCCTCCGCGAGGTCGGTGAGGAAGTCGCCCCGGCCGCGCGCCGTCAGCTCCTCCTCCTGGCGCGCCCGCAGCAGCACCACCGCCAGCAGATCCGCGGTCCGCTCGGCGGCGATGCGGTGGACCGGGCCGAGCGGCGCGGCCACCGGCAGCACGGTCAGCCGGGCCCGTACCGCGCCGGGGCCCTGCCCGCCGCCCGGCACGTCGGCCAGCACACCGCCCGCCGTCGGCTCGGACGGCCGCCGCTCCGGCCGGTCCGCGCGGCGGGCCCGCAGCCCCTCCCACGCCTGGAGCGGATCGGTGGCGCCGGGCCGCACGCCCGCGGGCCCGGCCGCGTACAGCAGCCGGCCGTCGGGGGTCTCCAGGAACACCGGATTGCCCGCGAACTCCGCGAAGTTCCGCAGGATCTCCGGCACCCCGCCGCCCCGCAGCAGCACCTCGGTGCCCTGGCGGTGCACGACGTCGGCCTGCTGGAGCAGGGCGTAGTGCTCGTTGACGATCTCGGTGTGGATCTCCTCGGTGACCGCCACGAACGGCACCTCGCGATGCAGCTGCACCAACGGCAGCCCGCACGAGCGCGCCGCGTCGACCACGGCCACCGGGAGCGTACGGAACCGCGGCCCCAGCTCCACCACCAGCGCCGCGATCCCCCGCTCGGCCAGCCGCCGGACGAACGCGCGCTGCTCGGCGGGGCGGGGGCCGACGCCGAGACCGGTGGTCAGCAGCAGCTCGCCGCCCTTGAGCAGGGCGGCGATGTTCGGCGCCTCACCCGCGTGCACCCAGCGCACCGGCCGGTCCAGCAGCTCGCCCCCGGTCACCACCTCGGGGAGGCCACGGCGCAGGGCGGGCAGGTCCAGCGCCCGCGCCACGGTGATCGTTCCTTGTGTGTCCATCCGGTTCCGGCTGTGTCGATTGCGCTCAGAGGTGCCCGGGCCGTGCCCGCGAGCCCCTCACTGCCCGGCGCCCCGCAGCCGCCGGGCGATGTCGATGTCCCGCTCCAGCGCGCTGAACCGGGGCGGTTCGCGGGAGGCGTCCAGGACGACGACGTGCATCCGGTCGCCGACCCGGGCCGGGGCGACGCTCTCGTCCCACCAGGAGGGGTGCTTCACCTGGTCGATGAACCCGGTGGCGCCGCCCCCCTCGTCCACTTCGACCTTCGCGCCCACGGGAGCCACCGCGACCACCGTCACATCCAGCTCCTGGTGATTGCGAAATGTCACTTCGGCCCTCCGAAAATAGATACCCAACTGCGCCCCTGGGTCAGCTCATTGAACCTGTCGAGCTTCTCCACCGGGATCTCGAATTCCAGGCGCGCCGCCCCATTGGGCCCGTTGTAATCGTGAATCTTGGCGTGCTGACCGAACTCTTCCAGGAAGGACGGATGCATGTCGTATTTGACCATGCCCTTGGCGAAGTTCACACCCGTCGGTCCAGCATACTCCGCGGCGACCGCCCGTTCCCCGAAGTAGATCTTCCCGTCGGAGATGATGCCTCCGCCGATGTCCACGCCGGGCTGGTGGTTCGCCGGATTCGGGCCGTGCGCCAGCTCGTATTCCGCATGGGCCCCCTTCGGGGTGCGGTAAATCGGGATGTAATCCGGCGCCAGCCCCAAGTGGTCCGTCCAGAGGAGCGGGTTGGCCACATAGGTGGACGGATTCGGCGCGGGGGTGAGTCCGAGCGGGTCCGGGGTGAGATAGCGGGCCGTTTCGGGATCGTAGTGGCGGAAGTAGTTGTAATGGAGGCCGGTTTCGGGGTCGGCGTACTGGCCCGGGAAGCGCAGCGGAGTGTACGCGGTGCTCGCCGCGGCCCAGGCGGTGGCGCCCCAGAGGGTGGCGCGGGTGTGCCAGGCGACGTCGCCGTGCTCGTCGACCAGTTCGGTGGGGGTGCCGACGAGGTCGGTGACGATGGCGAAGAAGCGGGAGTCGATCTCTTCCTGGGCGCCGTCGAGCGGGGCGCCGTCGAGCGGGGCGCCGCCGAGGATGCGTTCGGTCTGGGCGATGGGCCGCAGGTCCTGGTGGTCCCAGGTGAGGGTGACCGGGTGCGGCAGCCGCCGCGCCGTGGTGGTCTGCTCGCACAGCGTGGTGCCGTCCCAGGTGAAGTCGACCCGTTCGGCGACCGTGGTGCCGTCGTCGGCGAGGCGGAGCTTGGCGATGCGGCGGCCCAGCGGGTCGTAGAGGTAGCGCGGTCCTCGGCGTCCCAGGCGTAGCGCCAGGTGTCGGGCTTGCGGGACAGCCGGGTCTTCTGCCGGAGGGTGATGCGGCCGAGCCCGTCGTGCTCGTAGCGGACGCCGCCCGCACGGGTGATGCGCGTGCCCTCGTAGCGGCGCTCGCCGGTGGCCTCGTGACCGGGGTGGCCCGCGGGCCAGGAGGCCGCGGTCTGGTTGCCCGCCTCGTCGTACGCGTAGGTCTCGGTCCATCCGGCCGCGTGGACGGCGGTGACCCGGCCGGTCACGTCGAGGTCGAGGTGCCGCGGTCCGTGGAGGGGGTCGTCCACGGCGGTGAGGTTGCCGTCGGCGCGGTAGGTGTAGCCGCGGTGCCGGACGCGGTCGCCGGACGGGCCGGTGACGGTCTGGGCGGTGAGGCGCCCGACCGGGTCGAAGGTGTGGCTGAGGGTGAGGGCGCCGCCGACGCGGCGGGTCAGCTCGCGGCCCGCGGCGTCGTAGGTGAAGTCCAGGGCGCGGCCGGAGGCGGTCATGCCGGTGCAGTGCCCCGCGGCGTCGTAGCTCCAGGTGGTGGTCGCGCCGGTCGCTGTGGTGCGGCCGGTGCGGCGGCCCAGCTCGTCGTAGCGGTACGTGAGGACACGGCCGTCGACGGTCTCCGAGCGCAGCCGGCCGTGGCGGTCGCGGAGCAGGGTGAGGGTGATGCCGTCGGGACCGGTGGCCTCGGCGAGCTGGTCGGTGAGGTCGTAGGCGTAGGTGGTGATCCGGCCGTCGGCGTCCTTGCGGGTGATCTGGCCGAGCGCGTTGCGGTCGTACGCGGTCGTCTGCCCCAGCGCGTTTGTGCGGGAGGTGAGACGGCCCGCCGGGTCGTGCTCGTAGGTGAGCGTGCGGTCGTCGAAGTCCGTCTCGGAGGTCAGGCGCCCCGCCGGGTCGTAGCCGTAACGCCACGTCAGGCCCTGTGGGTTGGTGACCTGCGTGAGGCGTAGTTCCTCGTCGTGGAGGAACCGGTAGCGCGCGCCGTCGGGGGTGGTGCGGGCGGTGAGCAGGTCGAAGTCGGCGTACTCGAAGCGGGTGACGCCGCCGATCCGGTCGGTGTGGCTGGTGCAGTTGCCCTCGCCGTCCCAGGTCCAGGTCTCGGTGGCGCCGTCGGGGTGGACGCGGCGGGCGAGCCTGCCCTCGACGGTCCACTCCAGCCGGGTGGTGGCGCCGGTCGGGTCGGTGACGGCGGTGATACGGCCGAAGGCGTCGCGCGCGTAGCGGGTGGTCGCGCCGAGCGGGTCGGTGAGCTCGACGGGGAGCCCGGCGCGGTCGCAGCGCACGGTGGTCGTGTGGCCCAGCGGATCGGTGACCGCGGTGAGACGGCCCGCCTCGTCGTAGGCGAAGCGGGTGGTCCGCCCGGCCGGATCGGTGGACGAGGTGCGGTTGCCGCGCTCGTCGTAGCCATGGCGGACGGTGGTGCCGTCGGGCCCCTTGACCTGGACGGGCAGGCCCAGATCGCTGTGGCGGATCGTGGTCTCGCGCCCGTCGGGCCGGGTGACGGCCACCGCGTTGCCGCTCTCGTCGTAGCGGTAGGCGGTGGTGTGGCCGAGCGGATCGGTGCGGGTGAGCAGGCGGTTGTGGCGGTCCCAGGTGTAGTGGGTGGTGTGGCCGAGGGGATCGGTCTCGGCGACCACCTGGTGGGCGGCGTTGACGAGGAAGCGGCGGGTGTGGCCCGTACCGGTGGTGGTCTCGGTGACGCGGTGGCCGGTCGCCTCGTCCACGGTGTCGTACGTCAGGTGGAGCGTCATGTGGCCCGCGCCGCCGCCCTCGGCGACGCAGCGGTCCCGGTCGTCGTAGGCGTAGCTGTACGAGTGCCCGTTGGTGTCGGTCCAGGAGGTGACGCGGCCCCGGTCGTCGTAGCCGAACCGGAGGGCCCGGCCCGAGGAGTCGACCACCTCGGTGAGATGGCCGGTCTCGCCGTAGCCGTACCGTTTCACCTCCTGGTCGGTGCCGTCCGGGGCCGCGCCCGCCAGATGGAGCGCCGTGATCCGGCCGCCGTGGGTGGTGAGGGTGAGGTGGTGACCGCCGCTGGAGACGATCGCGGTGGGGGCGCCGTCCCGGTCGTACTCGAAGGTGAGCCAGTTGCCGTTGCGGTCGTCGATCTGCTCCAGGACGGCGAGCTGCTCACCCCGGTCGGCGAAGTGCCATACGCGGCCGGTGCCCGGGTCGGTGACGACGTAGCCGCCGTCCGTGCGGTCGAGCGGACGGCGCGGGCCGTGGCTCGGCAGGACGGCGACGCCGGGGGCGGGGTGGGGGTAGTTGAGCAGCAGGCCGTCCTCGGTGACGAAGAGGACGCCCTCGGCGTCGATCTCCAGCCGCTGGTCGACGGTGGAGGCCCAGGACGGCCCGAACCACCGGCCCAGCCGGTAGCCGGACTCGACGCGGCGGGTGAAGACCAGGGGCAGCGTGCCGGGCAGCGAGACGTCGGTCTGCGGCAGATACATCCGGCCCGTCGCCATGTCGATCGGGTCGGAACCGTTGCTCTCCACCGCGTGCTGTTCGCGGGCGACCTGGTTCGGCCCGTGCGTCCCCGCGCCGCGTTCGGCGTCGCGGAGCGTCGTGCGCGCCGCGCTCTCGGCGCCCTCCTTGATCCCGAGGCGCAGTCCGCCCCGGGCGAGCCCCGCGCCCTTGGTGCCGATGAGTTCGGGGATGAGGCGGCCGACGAACTCGGAGGGGTCCTTCTTGAAGCCGTCGACGGCGGCGGTGACGATGCGTTCGGGGTGGGCGGCGGTGGAGACGAGGCCGGAGAGCGTCGTGGAGACGTTCTGCATGTACGCGGCGGGGTGGGTGAGGTTGTACGGATCGGTGGGGTTGAGGCCGCGGGCGAAGTTGAGCAGCCCCGCGGTGCCCTTGAGGGCGCCGCCGACGACATGGGTGAGCTCCATGTTCACGGCCTCGTAGCCGTCGACCAGGTTGTTGCCCAGACGGTCCAGCGGCGGGGGCTCGGCCGGGGCGTGGGCGAGCGCGGACTCGACCTTCTTCTGGGCGTCGGAGGCCGCGCTGTTGCGCTGCTTGCGGGCCTCGGCGAGCTTGCTGCGGGCGGACGCGACGTCGGCCTTGCCGGGGTCGTGGAAGGGGGCGGGCTTCGGGCCCGGGTCCTCGTTCGCCTTGAGCTTGGCGTTGTACGCGTCGGCCTTCTCGTTGTACGCCTTCACGGCGTCTTCCGAGGACTTCCTGCCCTTCTTGTACAGGTCGATGGCGTCCTGCGCCTGCCCCTGGGCCCAGGCGACGGTGTCGGCGTACGCGTCCAGCGCGCCGCCCGCCGTCTCGCAGGCCTCCGCCGCCTGGGCCCACTTGGTGGGGTGGAGGCCGAACTGCTCCCGGAAGCCCTCGCCGCCCTCGCCCTTCCAGCCGCCCGAGTCGACCTTCCGCATGCCCTGGACGACCTTGTCGAAGGCGGTGTGGAAGTCCTTGAGGTGCTTGGCGCTCTCCCGGATCTTGCCGGGGTTGCCGTGGACGAGTTCGTCGGCCTCCTCGGTCTCGCCGAGCTGCTGTTCGCCGGGGGTGGCGCCCAGGTCGGAGGCGACCTCGTCGCCCCAGTCCTCCACGGCGTCCGCCGCGTCGTCCAGCCCGACGTAGTCGAGCCCGTCGCCGACCTTGTCGGTGGCGTAGTCGATGCCCTCGCCGAGCTGCTTCTTGCCCTCGTCGATGAGGTCCTCACCGATGCTCAGGCCCTTGTTGACACCGCTCTTGAGGCCGTCGCCGATGTCTCCGAAGAGGCCCATCAGCCCTCACCGCCCTGGTCCGCCCCCTGCTGTCCGGCGGCCCGGGCGCGGGCCTCGGGAGAGGGGCCGAAGGTGTCGTCGAGCATCCGGTCGTACTCGGCGTCGGAGACCCCGAGCGCACCGTGCAGGTTCTCGGGGTTCAGGCCCAGCGGTCCGACCGTGTGGGAGGTCATCACGTCCCGGCCTGCGTCCTTCCAGCCCTGCGCGCTGTTGGCCATGGCCTCGTCGAAGGACTCCTTGCTGTAGTCCACGCCGCCGAAGGCGCCGGAGGTGGCGATGTCGCCCCAGCCCTGCTGGGTGACCTCCTCCTCGGAGGCGTACGGATTGCCGATCGCGGCGTTGGCGACGACCTTGAAGGTGCCCTCGACGTACTGTTCCGTCTCGTAGTACGTGCCCGCGGCCAGGCCGGTCTTCCGGGCCAGCGCGTTGCCCTCGTTGATCAGCGACCGCACCCCCCACTCCCAGCGCTCGCAGAACGAGGTGAACTGACCGGTCAGCCCCTCGTGGCCCAGCTCCAGGCCGGACAGGGCGATGTCCCCGAAGCCGCGCCCGGCCCCGGCCATGCCCACCATGCCCAGTTCCTTCAGCTCGGCCAGGGCCTCGGTCAGCCCCTTGGCGATCAGGCCCAGGCCGTCCGTCTTGAGGTCCTTGTCCCCCGCGGCGGTCATGTGGCATCCCCCTCGTCCTCGTCACGGTCGACGGCCGCCGCTTCGGGCACGATGCCGCGCACGGGCGGGAAGACCATGCCGTCCACGCCGTCCGCGCAGTCCAGCGCGACCCCGCAGGGCACCCCGGCGGCCGGGACCGCCACGTCGAGGAGCCGGGCGCCCAGGACCGTTCGATACGCCCACTCGC
Organism: Streptomyces sp. BRA346; assembly: GCF_052851135.1. Taxonomy (NCBI): domain Bacteria; kingdom Bacillati; phylum Actinomycetota; class Actinomycetes; order Kitasatosporales; family Streptomycetaceae; genus Streptomyces; species Streptomyces sp. BRA346. The sequence goes on from NZ_JAIWIH010000004.1 coordinate 23,094, forward strand.
GGCGGTAGTCGTCGCGGGCCTGTGCGTAACGGGCCAGGGCCTGCTCGTTCGAGAACGCGAGGATGAAGCGGATGCCACCCCAGTCGGCGGTCAGCAGCCCCCGCTCGCCGTCCGGCCCGGGCTCCTCGCCCAGCGGCACCAGCACCGCCGTACGCCGGAACTCGCCCAGCAGCTCCGCGAACGCACGTCGTCGCGCGTCGGCTTCGGAATTCCCCCGTGCGCTGTTCCGCGGCGGCATGCCCGCCGCGCCCCCGTACTCAGACATACGGCCATCATCATGACCGCATCAAGCCAAAACAACGCCGGTGCCGTCACACACTCGTCACAACCCTTGCCATCGTGACGGATGGTGGGGTCGGCGTGTACGGCCGGTAGCGTCAGCCGCCGTACGCGCCGGAGGCGGTCAGGCGGAGGGCGGTGTCGATCAGCGGGACGTGGCTGAACGCCTGGGGGAAGTTGCCCACCTGGCGCTGGAGGTGCGGGTCCCACTCCTCGGCCAGCAGGCCCAGGTCGTTGCGGAGGGCGAGCAGCTTCTCGAAGAGCCTGCGGGCCTCGTCCACCCGGCCGATCATCGCCAGGTCGTCGGCGAGCCAGAACGAGCAGGCGAGGAAGGCGCCTTCGTCGCCCTCCAGGCCGTCCACGCCCGCGTCCTCGCCCGCGGTCGGGTAGCGCATCACGAAGCCGTCGGAGGTCGACAGCTCGCGCTGGATCGCCTCGATGGTGCCGATGACCCGCTTGTCGTCCGGCGGCAGGAAGCCCATCTGCGGGATGAGCAGCAGCGAGGCGTCCAGCTCCTTGGAGCCGTAGGACTGGGTGAAGGTGTTGCGCTCGGCGTCGTAGCCCTTCTCGCACACGTCCCGGTGGATCTCGTCGCGCAGATCCCGCCAGCGGTCCAACGGGCCGTCCACGTCGCCCGATTCGATGAGCTTGACCGTGCGGTCGACGGCGACCCAGGCCATCACCTTGGAGTGCACGAAGTGCCGGCGCGGACCGCGCACCTCCCAGATGCCCTCGTCGGGCTCGTCCCAGTGCTCCTCCAGGTAGCGGATCAGCTTGAGCTGGAGCACGCTCGCGTAGTCGTTGCGGGCCAGGCCCGTCATATGGGCCAGGTGCAGCGCCTCGGTGACCTCGCCGTAGACGTCCAGCTGGAGCTGGCCCGCCGCGCCGTTGCCGACCCGGACCGGCTGGGAGTTCTCGTAGCCGGGCAGCCAGGTCAGCTCGGCCTCGGACAGCTCGCGCTCACCCGCGATGCCGTACATGATCTGGAGGTTCTCCGGGTCGCCCGCGACCGCGCGCAGCAGCCATTCGCGCCAGGCGCGCGCTTCCTCGCGGTAGCCGGTGCGCAGCAGGGAGGACAGGGTGATCGCCGCGTCCCGCAGCCAGGTGAAGCGGTAGTCCCAGTTCCGTACGCCGCCGATGTCCTCGGGCAGCGAGGTGGTGGGTGCGGCGACGATGCCGCCGGTGGGGGCGTAGGTGAGCGCCTTGAGGGTGATCAGCGAGCGGACGACGGCGTCCCGGTAGGGGCCGTGGTACGTGCAGTGCTCGACCCACTCCCGCCAGAACGCCTCGGTCGCCTCCAGCGCGGCCTCCGGCTCGGGCAGGGCGGGCTGCTCCTTGTGCGAGGGCTGCCAGCTGATGGTGAAGGCGATCCGCTCGCCGGGGGACACCGTGAAGTCGGAGTAGGTGGTGAGGTCCTTGCCGAAGGTGTCGACGTCGGTGTCCAGCCACACCGAGTCGGGACCGGCGACGGCGACCGTCCGCGAATCCACCTTGTGCACCCACGGCACGACCCAGCCGTACGAGAAGCGCATCCGCAGGCTGGAGCGCACCGGAACCCGGCCGCTGACACCTTCGACGATCCGCACCAGCTGCGGGGCGCCGTCCCGCGGCGGCATGAAGTCGATCACGCGGACCGTGCCGCGCGGGGTGTCCCACTCCGACTCCAGGACGAGCGAGTCGCCCCGGTAGCGGCGGCGGTCGGCGACCGGCGGCTCGCTTCCGGCGTGGGCGGGACCCAGCCGCCAGAACCCGTGCTCCTCGGTGCCGAGCAGACCGGCGAAGACGGCATGGGAGTCGAAACGCGGCAGGCACAGCCAGTCGACCGTCCCGTCCTTGCAGACGAGGGCGGCGGTCTGCATATCCCCGATGAGTGCGTAGTCCTCGATACGCCCGGCCACGTGCTTCCCCTATTCGAACGGCCGCATTGCCCCTGCGGGCGTGCTGTACGGTCTCCGGAAATATTGGACGAGCTCTTGTTCCGGGGGCGAGCTGGTGGTGCCGTGCCGGGGCTCGTAGCGTTTCGTCCGAGCAGGATACGACGCAGGACAGTGATCCGCTTGAGCCCGTCCATATCGTGGCTCGCGTCACGACCGCCGATCGGGTGGCGGGATCACGGGTGGGTGTCCGTGCGCCCCGAGCGGTCGCGTACGGGCGGTGGCTGTCGCGATACGCGAGGTGACGCGAGGCGAAATCCGGTGACGCGAGGTGCGGACGATACGCGTTCTGTTGTCATGACAGCGTACGGTGCGGCGGAGGTGCGGCGGGCCGTGCCACGCGGACGGGCTCCAGCGGCCGCCCCGGGGCACTGATACCCTGGTAGCCCGTGGAGCGGCGGGCACAAAACCCCCGAACCTCAGCGACGGCACCCCCGCGACAGCGGGGCCGCAGCCGGACCGCACCCTCACGACGCGACCACGGGAGCCCCCTTTTGGCCATTGCCGCTAAGCCCATGACGACCAAGCACCTCTTCGTCACCGGGGGTGTCGCTTCCTCACTCGGCAAGGGCCTGACCGCCTCCAGCCTCGGCGCGCTCCTCAAGGCGCGGGGTCTGCGGGTCACCATGCAGAAGCTCGACCCGTACCTGAACGTCGACCCGGGCACCATGAACCCGTTCCAGCACGGTGAGGTGTTCGTCACCAACGACGGCGCCGAGACCGACCTGGACATCGGCCACTACGAGCGGTTCCTCGACGTCGACCTCGACGGCTCCGCCAACGTGACCACCGGCCAGGTCTACTCCAGCGTGATCGCCAAGGAGCGGCGCGGTGAGTACCTGGGCGACACGGTGCAGGTCATCCCGCACATCACCAACGAGATCAAGCACCGCATCCGGCGCATGGCCACCGATGACGTGGACGTCGTCATCACCGAGGTCGGCGGCACCGTCGGCGACATCGAGTCGCTGCCCTTCCTGGAGGCCGTCCGCCAGGTCCGCCACGAGGTCGGCCGGGACAACGTCTTCGTGGTGCACATCTCCCTGCTGCCGTACATCGGCCCGTCCGGCGAGCTGAAGACCAAGCCCACCCAGCACTCGGTCGCCGCCCTGCGCAACATCGGTATCCAGCCGGACGCCATCGTGCTGCGCGCCGACCGCGAGGTCCCGACCTCCATCAAGCGCAAGATCTCGCTCATGTGCGACGTGGACGACGCCGCGGTGGTCGCCGCCATCGACGCCAAGTCGATCTACGACATCCCGAAGGTGCTCCACTCCGAGGGGCTGGACGCCTACGTCGTCCGCAAGCTGGACCTGCCCTTCCGCGACGTGGACTGGACCCAGTGGGACGACCTGCTGAAGCGGGTCCACCAGCCCGACCACGAGGTCACGGTCGCGCTCGTCGGCAAGTACATCGACCTGCCCGACGCCTATCTGTCCGTCACCGAGGCGCTGCGCGCGGGCGGGTTCGCCAACAACGCCCGAGTGAAGATCAAGTGGGTCACGTCCGACGACTGCAAGACCGCCGCCGGTGCCCGGCAGCAGCTGGAGGACTGCGACGCGGTCTGCATCCCCGGCGGCTTCGGCGACCGCGGCGTCATCGGCAAGGTCGGCGCGATCACCTACGCCCGCGAGAACAAGATCCCGCTGCTGGGTCTCTGCCTCGGCCTCCAGTGCATCGTCATCGAGGCCGCGCGGAACCTCGCGGGCATCTCCGGCGCCAACTCCACCGAGTTCGAACCGGCCGCCACCGACCCGGTGATCTCCACCATGGCCGAGCAGCTGGACATCGTCGCGGGCGAGGGCGACATGGGCGGCACCATGCGGCTGGGCATGTACCCGGCCAAGCTCGCCGAGGGCTCGATCGTCCGCGAGGTCTACGACGACCAGCCGTACGTCGAGGAGCGTCACCGCCACCGCTACGAGGTCAACAACTCCTACCGCGGTGAGCTGGAGAAGAAGGCCGGACTGGTCTTCTCCGGCACCTCCCCCGACAACAAGCTCGTCGAGTACGTCGAGTTCCCGCGCGAGGTCCACCCCTACCTCGTCGGCACCCAGGCCCACCCCGAGCTGCGCTCCCGGCCGACCCGCCCGCACCCGCTCTTCGCGGGCCTGGTGAAGGCGGCAGTCGAGCGACAGACCGCTGGTCAGGACAAGGCCGCCGGGGCCTGACCGATACGGTTGACGGGGGGGCGCCGGCCGCTCCGGGCGGCCCGCCGCCCCCGGTCAACCGCATGCGGAAAGGACGCTGAGGCAGAGCAATGGGCATCCAGGACACCCCCGAGGAGTGGCGGACCGTCGCCACCGCCACGCCGTTCACCGGCAACAAGACGAGCGTGCGCACCGACGAGGTCGTCATGCCCGACGGCACCACCGTCACGCGCGACTACCAGGTCCACCCCGGCTCCGTCGCCGTCCTGGCCCTCGACGACACCGACCGCGTCATCGTGCTGCGCCAGTACCGCCACCCGGTCCGCCACCGGCTCTGGGAGATCCCGGCCGGTCTCCTCGACATCCCCGGCGAGAACCCGCTCCACGCCGCGCAGCGCGAGCTGTACGAGGAGGCGCACGTCAAGGCCGAGGACTGGCGCGTGCTGACGGACGTCTACACCACCCCCGGCGGCTGCGACGAGGCCGTACGGGTCTTCCTCGCGCGGGAGATCTCGGCGGCGGACGGGGAGCGGTACGAGGTCTCCGAGGAGGAGGCCGACATGGAGCTGGCCCGGATCCCGCTGGACGAGCTGGTACGCGCCGTCCTGGCCGGTGACCTGCACAACAACTGCCTCGCGGTGGGCGTCCTGGCCCTCCACGCCGCGCTCGCGGGCGACGGCGTGGAGTCCCTGCGCCCAGCCGACGCCCCCTGGCCGGCCCGCCCGTTCGAGCCGTAACCCCACCGGACCGGGGGAGAGTCGCTCAGCGGGGCCGTGCCGCTTGCCCCTGTCCGGGGCGTGCTACCCGTCGCACCATCCGATGGGGTGATTTTCGGTCCGCGTCACCGGCCCGGAGTGCCCGGGACCTGACGCGGAGTGAACTACGCTCGTATGAACCCTGACCGCAGCCGCGGCGGGCTCGTATGCGCAGGTGGACGGGAGTGGGGCCCGTGGCGGAGCAGGCGGTCGACACCGACGGGGAGCCCCTGGGCGAACCCGCGGACGGGGACGCGGACGGAGTGCCTCCGGCACGCGGCGCGGCCGACGGCGGGGTGTGGAGCGGCGCGACGCGCGCGGTGCTGTTCGCTGCCGCCGCCACGGTGGGCCGGGGGTTCGCGGGCCGCCGCCGGGAGCTGCTCGCGCTGCGGGCCGACATCGACCGCGCCGGGCTCGACACGATCGCGGGCCGCAAGGCCGCCCGCAGCCGGGTGCTGCTCATCGCGGGGCGCCCCGGCTGGGGCCGTACCGCACTGGCCGAGGAGCTGGCCAGGCGGCTGGCGGACGACTACCCCGACGGGGTGCTCCAGGCCCGGCTGATGACGTCCTCCGGCGACCCCGTACCCACCGAGCGCACCGCCCGTGACCTGCTGGTCAGGCTGGGCGTGACCGCTCCGCCCGGCGCGGACGAGGACGAGCTGGGCGAGATGCTCCGCGGCGCCCTCGACGGCAAGCGGATCCTGCTGCTGCTCGACGACGTGGCGGGAGCCGAGCAGGTGGACGCGCTGCTGCCGGACGAGCCCGACTGCCTGGTGGTCGCGGTCTCGCGGGGCCCGCTGACCGGCGTCCCGGACGTCCGCCCGTGCACCGTCGGCGGGCTGGACGTGAGCGCGGCGGTGGGGCTGCTGGCGCAGTACACCGGGCCGACCCGGATCACCTGCGACCCGGTGGCCGCGCAGACCCTGGTCGAGGAGTGTGCCGGCCAGCCCGCGGCGCTCGTGCTCGTCGGCGGCTGGCTCGCCGCCCGGCCCGAGGCGTCGGTGTCCGACGTCATCGAGCGGCTGCGCGAACTGCCGCCGGCCGACGGGGACGTGGACCGCGGGGCCCGCCCGCTGGCCCGCGCCTTCCGGCTGGCGTACGGCTCGCTGCCCCCGGCCGCCGCCCGGATGCTGCGGCTGCTGGTGCTGGCGCCCGCCGGGTCGGCCGACGCGCACACCGCGTCCGCGCTGGCCGGATGCTCGGTGGCGGACGGCCGGGCGGCGCTGGAGGGCTTCGCCGGGTACGGGATGCTGCGGCCGCGCGAGAAGGGCCGGTACGAGCTGCCCGGCTGCCTCGACCCGCTGCTGCGCGCGCTGCTGGAGGCGACGGAGCGCCCGGCGGAGGTGGAGCTGGCCCGGGCGCGGATGCTGGAGCGCACCGTACGGCAGCTGCACGCCTGCCGCCTGGCCGCCGAACCGGCGGGCTCCCCGGCGCGCAAGAAGCTGGCGGCGCTGCCGACGTCGCTGCGGTTTCCGTCGAAGGAGGCGGCGGGGGAGTGGCTGGAGAGCCGGATGCCCACGCTGGTCGAGGCCGCCCGGGTGGCCGTCGAGGCCGGTGAGGTCGACACCCTGGCCCGGCGGCTGGTGGCCGCGCTGACCCACGCGCTGACCGCGCACCGGGGTGCCGAGGGCGCGGCGCCCGAACTGTACGGGCTGCACCAGCTGGTGCTGGACGTGGCCCGGCGCCGCGACCTGCCGGTGGAGCGGGCGGCGGCGCTGCTGAACCTGGGCGATCTGGACGCGGGCGCGGGCCGGATCGACGCCGCGCTCGCCCGCTACAAGGGCGCGCTGGAGGCGGCCCGCGCATCGGGCGATCCGTATACGACCGGGCGGGCCCTGGAATCCATCGGCGCGACGTACCAGGAGCTGGAGGACTGGAGCCGCGCCGCCGACTGGTACGGCCGGGCCCTGGAACTGCGGCTGAGCCGCCGCGACCTGGCCGCCGAGGCCCGGCTGTACGCCCGGCTGGGCACGGTCCGCGGCTACGCGGGCCGCTGGGCCGAGGCGCTGCGCGACTGGCGCGCCGCCGCGGCCGCCTGCCGCCGGGCCGGGGACCTGGAGGGGTACGCGCGGGCGCTGAGCGGCACGGCGAAGGCCCAGGAGAAGACGGGGCGGTCGAAGGAGGCGCTGCGCTCATGGGCCGAGGCGGCCGCGGCGGCGCGCCGGGCGGACGAGTGGAGCAGGTCACAGCGCGAGGAGGGCACATGACGCCGGAAGCCCGCGAACCCCGGGGATGAAGGGAGATCGCGAGTCGACCTACGAAATAAGTGGTGGTCTCGCGAAAGATTGAAGCAATGCAAGGCTAGACAGCGCGACGTCCTTCATTACACTGGCTGTACCGCGATCGCAGCGGTGGTTTTCGGCATGCGGACCCGGTTCGTTTTGCCGGTCTATGGCCGGTTCCGGCCGGTCTACGACCGGTTGTGGCCGGTCAAGCCCTTAGTCCCCCCATATCAAGGACCGTGATCGACGTGAAGGTCGGTATCCCCCGCGAGGTCAAGAACAACGAGTTCCGTGTGGCCATCACCCCCGCCGGCGTGCACGAGCTCGTGCGCAATGGCCACGAGGTCTTCGTGGAGCAGAGCGCCGGTCTGGGCTCCTCCATCACCGATGAGGAGTACGTCGCCGCCGGCGCCGGGATCCTCGCCACCGCCGACGAGGTCTGGGCCACCGCCGACCTGCTGCTGAAGGTCAAGGAGCCGATCGCGGAGGAGTACCACCGGCTGCGCAAGGACCAGACGCTCTTCACCTACCTCCACCTCGCCGCGTCCCGCTCCTGCACCGACGCGCTGCTGGAGTCGGGCACCACCGCCATCGCGTACGAGACCGTCGAGGCCGCTAACCGCGCGTTGCCGCTGCTCGCCCCGATGTCCGAGGTCGCGGGCCGGATCGCGCCGCAGGTCGGCGCGTACCACCTGATGCGCTCGGCCGGCGGCCGCGGCGCGCTGCCCGGCGGCGTGCCCGGCGTGGCCGCGGCCCGCGCGGTCGTCATCGGCGGCGGCGTCTCCGGCTGGAACGCCGCGCAGATCGCCATCGGCATGGGCTTCCACGTGACCCTGCTCGACAAGGACATCAACAAGCTGCGTGAGGCCGACCGCATCTTCGGCAACAAGGTGCAGACCATTGCCTCCAACGCCTACGAGCTGGAGAAGGCGGTCCTCGAGGCCGACCTCGTCATCGGCGCGGTCCTCATCCCCGGTGCCAAGGCGCCCAAGCTGGTCACCAACGAGCTGGTGTCCCGCATGAAGCCGGGAAGTGTCCTTGTCGACATCGCCATCGACCAGGGCGGCTGCTTCGAGGACTCCCGCCCCACCACCCACGCCGAGCCGACCTTCACGGTCCACAACTCGGTCTTCTACTGCGTCGCCAACATGCCCGGCGCGGTGCCCAACACCTCCACCCACGCGCTCACCAACGCGACGCTCCCGTACATCGTCGAGCTGGCCAACCGCGGCTGGCGCGAGGCGCTGCGCCGGGACGCCGCGCTGGCCAAGGGGCTCAACACCCATGAGGGACAGGTCGTCTACGGGCCCGTCGCCGAGGCCCACGGACTGCCCTCCGTCGAACTGACCTCGCTCATCGGCTGAGGCCGCGCAGCCGGTCAATCCACGGAGACGGCACGTCAACGCGAGCCGTCAACATCAGGTCAACACCGAGCATCCGGCCGGGTCTTGTCGCACGACAGGACCCGGCCGCAGGTGTGTCCGGAACGCCCCGGATCAGGCCCGGCCAGGGCTTCGGTCAACTCGCCCTGAATGTAACTATCCAGACGCTTTGGGGGGTGGTGAAATCTCCGCGGCGCCCCTCATACGCCCTTGACATCGGGGTGTTCGATTGCCGACACATCGTGCCGTGTCCGGTGGATTGTGTTGCTGAGGACCGCCGACACGCCATAGAGTCGCCAACCGTCGGCATGGTGTCACGCTGACCTATCGAGAAATTTCCTGGTCACCAAGGAGGTAGGACGACTTGTGAATGAGTCGACATTTTCTCCCGGGGGTGGTCAACCAGGACCGGCTGCGCGGGGCCAGGGCCCCTCGGGGCTCGAGGCTGTCGGCTCCGTCGCTGTCCGTACCTTCGCAACCCACCAGAGCGTGACGAGCATGACCACAGCCCACCAGAGCCACAGCATGGACGGCCATCACGTGAACGCCATGGCCGGCGACCAGGGGGGCAACGAACCCGCCCGCTTCGCCGACTACGACGACCTGCCCGACGGGCACTTCTACGACCCGGACGCCGAGTACGAGCCCGATCCCGAATACGCGGCCACCCTCGCCCCCGACGCGGCCCGCCAGCGACGCGAGCGCATCGGTCCGACCGGTCGGCCGCTGCCGTACTTCCCGATCCCGGGGCCGCTGACCGACCACGGCCCCGCGAAGATCATCGCGATGTGCAACCAGAAGGGCGGGGTCGGCAAGACCACGTCCACCATCAACCTGGGCGCGGCCCTCGCCGAATACGGACGCCGGGTCCTGCTCGTCGACTTCGACCCGCAGGGCGCGCTGTCGGTCGGCCTCGGGGTCAACCCCATGGAGCTGGACCTCACCGTCTACAACCTGCTCATGGAGCGGGGCATGTCGGCCGACGAGGTGTTGCTGAAGACGGCCGTGCCCAACATGGACCTGCTGCCCAGCAATATCGACTTGTCGGCCGCCGAGGTGCAGCTCGTCAGCGAGGTGGCCCGCGAGTCCACCCTCCAGCGGGCGCTCAAGCCGCTGATGGCGGACTACGACTACATCGTCATCGACTGCCAGCCCTCGCTCGGCCTGCTCACCGTCAACGCGCTCACCGCGGCGCACAAGGTGATCGTGCCGCTGGAGTGCGAGTTCTTCGCGCTGCGCGGTGTGGCGTTGCTCACGGAGACCATCGAGAAGGTCCAGGAGCGGCTCAACCCCGACCTGGAGCTCGACGGCATCCTCGCCACGATGTACGACTCGCGCACCGTGCACAGCCGTGAGGTCCTCGCCCGCGTGGTCGAGGCGTTCGACAATCACGTCTACCACACGGTCATCGGCCGTACGGTCCGCTTCCCGGAGACCACCGTCGCCGGTGAGCCGATCACCACGTACGCGTCCAACTCCGTCGGTGCCGCCGCCTATCGCCAGCTCGCCAGGGAGGTGCTCGCCCGGTGTCACGCCGAGTGAGTCTGCCGGGAGCCGACGAACTGTTCCGCACCACCGGAGGGATGGGGCTCCAGTCCTCCTCGCCCGCGTCCGGCCGCCGCCAGGCGAACGGCGAGGCCCCACGGGTCCCCGCCCCCGCCACCGAATCCGACCCGGGCGGCGGCGAGGCGGCGCCGGGCGGCGCCCGGGCCGAAGGCGGCGAGCAGTCCGGCGCGGCCGAGCACAGCGGCCGGGAGACCACGCCCCAGGACGCGGGCGGCGGACGCCCCGCCGCGGCGGCCGCGGCCGGGACCGGGCCGGGATCCGGGGAGCGGCCCGCCAAGGGCCGTCAGGCGCCCGACGGCGCGTCCCCACCCGCCCAGGGCGGCCCCGCCCGCCGCCGCGCCCGCGCGGCCAACCGGCGCCCCAGCGGGCGCGAACGCCACGACGAGAAGATCACGGTCTACGTCTCCGCCGAGGAGCTGATGGACCTCGAACACGCGCGACTGGTGCTCCGCGGCGAACACGGACTCGCGGTCGACCGCGGCCGCATCGTCCGCGAGGCGGTCGCGGTCGTCCTCGCCGACCTCGAGTCGCGCGGCGACGCGAGCATTCTGGTGCGCCGCCTGCGCGGCCGCTGACCGGGCGGGCGATAGCCTGCCCGGATCGCGCGGGCTGACCCGCCCGGCCCTGAGCACCCTGGACCGCGATGCCGACCAACGACCCGCACGATCCCCCGCCCCGCCGCCGCCCCCTGGGCCGAGGCCCCGGCGCGGCCCCGCCCGCGTTCGAGGCCGCTCCCGCCCCGGCCCGGGACACCCGGAGCACCCCGGCGGCCGAGACGGACACGGAGGCCCAGGACGCGGCAGTCGCCCCGGTTGAGCCCGCGGCGCCGGACGCGGCGGCCCGCCCCACGGCAAGGGACCCAGGGAGTACGGCGCAGGCCGCCGACCCTGCCGTCGACGCGACCCCGGGCAGCGGACCTGACGAGTCCGCCGAACCCGCGCACGAGCGGGCGGAGGGCGAGGACGACGACGGCGCGGACGTACGGCCCTCGTCTGCCGCGCAGGACCACGGAGGCCCCGGCGGGCTCCCGGCGGAGGCCGGAGCCGCCGCCGCGGACGGCACGGCCGCCGCGGATCGCGACGCGGCCGGAGACGGCTCGGCCGCTGAAGACAACGACGCCGCCGAGGACGGCAACGGCACGTTCATCTTGCGGCTGGACAACTTCGAGGGGCCCTTCGACCTGCTCCTCCAGCTGATCTCCAAGCACAAGCTGGACGTCACCGAGGTCGCCCTGTCCAAGGTCACCGACGAGTTCATGGCGCACATCCGGGCCATGGGGCCGGACTGGGACCTCGACCAGACGACCGAGTTCCTCGTGGTCGCGGCGACCCTGCTCGACCTCAAGGCGGCCCGGCTGCTGCCCGCCGCCGAGGTGGAGGACGAGGCGGACCTGGCGCTGCTTGAGGCGCGGGACCTGCTGTTCGCGCGGCTGCTCCAATACCGCGCGTACAAGCAGATCGCGGACATCTTCCACGACCGGCTGGTCGAGGAGGCCCGCCGCTACCCCCGTACCGTCGGGCTGGAGCCGCACCACGCCGCCCTGCTGCCCGACGTCGTCATCCGCGTCGGCCCCGAGGGGTTCGCGAAGCTCGCCGTGAAGGCGATGCAGGCCAAGCCCAAGCCGCAGGTGTACGTCGACCACATCCACGCCCCGCTGGTGAGCGTGCGGGAGCAGGCGGAGGTGGTGGTGGGGCGGCTGCGGGAGCTGGGGGAGGCCACTTTCGCCGCGCTCACCGAGGACGCACCGGACGTGCTCACCGTCGTGGCCCGCTTCCTGGCGCTGCTGGAGCTGTACCGGGAGCGCGCGGTCCTGCTCGACCAGCCGGAGGCGCTGGGGTCGCTCCTGGTGCGCTGGACGGGCGGCGCGGAGGACGGACAGCGGCCGCTGGTCACCGATGAGTTCGACCAGGAGGCGCAGCCGGAGAAGGCGCAGGCACAGAAGGCGCAGGCACAGGAGGTACGGACATGAGCGAGCCGGTCACCGCAGCCGAGACCGAGACCGAGACCGGGACCGAGACCGGGACCGAGCCCTCGGAGGTCGCGGCGCTCGACCTCAAGCCCGCGCTGGAGGCCGTCCTCATGGTCGTCGACGAACCCGCCACCGAGGAGCACCTCGCCAAGGTGCTGGACCGCCCGCGCCGCGCGATCGCGGGGGCGCTGCGGGAGCTGGCGGACGAGTACACGGCGCAGGGCCGCGGCTTCGAGCTGCGGCTGGTCGCGGGCGGCTGGCGGTACTACACCCGGCCCGCGTACGCCGCGGCCGTCGAGGGCTTCGTCCTGGACGGCCAGCACGCCCGGCTCACCCAGGCCGCTTTGGAAACCCTCGCGGTGGTCGCGTACCGTCAGCCGGTCAGCCGTTCCCGCGTCTCCGCCGTCCGCGGCGTCAACTGCGATGGCGTGATGCGCACCCTCCTCCAGCGCGGACTGGTGGAGGAGGCGGGCACGGAACCCGAAACAGGTGCGATCCTGTACAGGACGACGAACTACTTCCTGGAGCGGATGGGTCTGCGCGGCCTGGACGAGCTTCCCGAGCTGGCACCGTTCCTCCCCGAGGTGGACGCGGTCGAGGGCGAGTCCCAGGAGGGCGTGCCCTCGTTCGACCCGGACGCACCGGACACAGATGACAGCAGCCACTCTCAGACGGAAACTTGATGCGAAGCAGCGGCAGGAACAGCAGGGGCAGCGGTAGCGGCGGCAGCGGTAGCGGCAGCAGCGGCGGCAAGAACTACCGGGGGGCCGGGAACGGGCGCGACGACAAGCAGAAGCGCACCGGTCGCCCCCGCCCCGAGGAGCGCCGTTACGACGCGGGCGCCCCGAAGCCCAGCGGCGGCGGCCCCCGGGGCGGCGCGGCCAAGAGCGGTGCCCCCAAGGGCGTCGGCGGCCGCGGCCGGAAGCCGAACGCCCCGGCCCGCCCGCGCGAGTACGAGGCCCAGATAGAGGAGCGGAACCGGGCCCGCCACAACAAGCCGCAGACCAAGCTGCCCAAGACCTTCGGCGAGCAGGACGGCGAGCGGCTCCAGAAGGTCCTGGCCCGCGCGGGCATGGGGTCGCGCCGTTCCTGCGAGGACCTGATCGACCAGGCCCGCGTCGAGGTCAACGGCAAGATCGTCACCGAGCAGGGGCTGCGCGTCGACCCGGAGAAGGACGAGATCAAGGTCGACGGGCTGACCGTCGCCACCCAGTCGTACCTGTTCTTCGCGCTGAACAAGCCCGCCGGTGTGGTCTCCACCATGGAGGACCCGGACGGCCGCCAGTGCCTCGGTGACTACGTCACCAACCGCGAGACCCGGCTCTTCCACGTCGGCCGCCTCGACACCGAGACCGAGGGCATCATCCTGCTCACCAACCACGGCGAGCTGGCCCACCGCCTCACCCACCCCCGCTACGGCGTGAAGAAGACCTACCTCGCCGCCATCCAGGGCCCCCTGCCGCGCGACCTCGGCAAGCAGCTCAAGAACGGCATCGAGCTGGAGGACGGCTACGCCCGCGCGGACCACTTCAAGGTGGTCCAGAACACCGGCAAGAACTACCTCGTCGAGGTCAGCCTCCACGAGGGCCGCAAGCACATCGTCCGCCGCATGCTCTCCGAGGCCGGCTTCCCGGTCGAAAAGCTGGTCCGCACCGCCTTCGGCCCCATCGCCCTCGGCGACCAGAAGTCCGGCTGGCTCCGCCGCCTCACCAACACCGAGGTCGGCATGCTGATGCGCGAGGTGGACCTCTGACCGCGCCCGTCGGGCGCCCGGCGACCGGATCCCTGCTCGGGCTGGCGCTCGGTGACGCCCTCGGCTTCCCGACGGAGTTCAACGACGTGCCGTCGATCCTCGCCACGTGCGGGCCGTGGCGGCAGATGGAGCTGCCGGGGCATCCGGGGACCGCGTACGTCACGGACGACACCCAGATGACCCTGGCGCTCGGCCGCGGGTTGCGCACGGCGATGGAGCGGGGCTACCTCGCGCCGCTGCGCTTCACCCGGCCGGTGCGGGAGGAGTTCGTCGAGTGGTGGCGTTCCCCGGACAACAACCGGGCGCCCGGTGCCACCTGTCTGCGGGCCTGCCATCTGCTCAGCCAGGAGGAGCGTCCCTGGGCGGAGGCGAGCCAGCTCGGCTCCAAGGGCTGCGGCGCCAATATGCGCGTCGCGCCCCTCGGGCTGGCACCCGGGCTGACCGGCGACCAGCGGGCGGGGGCCGCGCAGCTCCAGTCCGCACTGACCCACGGGCATCCGACCGCGCTCGCCGCGAGCGAGCTGACGGCGCACGCGGTGTACGTGCTGGCGCAGGGCGCCCGCCCGGCCGAGCTGCCCGGTCGCTTGCGCGCGTACGCCGAGGAGAACCGCACCCGCTACCGCGAGGACTGGCTGGGCGACCTCTGGCGGCACTCCCACGACCCCTCGCCCACGACGTTCATGGCACGCGGCTGGGACGAGTGCCTGGGCGTCCTCGACCGGCTGGACGACGCGCTGCGCGCCCCCGACCCGGAGGCCGATCCGTGCCTGGCCACCGGCGCGGGCTGGATCGCGGAGGAGGCGCTGGCCACCGGGCTGCTGTGCTTCCTGCTCCTCCCCGAGGAGCCGGTGCTCGCCCTGCGCCGGGCCGCCTGCTCCTCCGGCGACTCGGACTCGATCGCCTGCCTCACCGGCGCCTTCGCCGGTGCGTATCTGGGCGCCGGGGCATGGCCGGCCGAGTGGACCGGGCGGATCGAGTACCGGGAGGAACTGCTGGCGCTCGGCTCCCTGTGGGACGCGTGAGGGGGCGCGGTTCCGGCTGGTTAGGCTGATCGGGGACACTGGGGACGCGTACGGCGTGGGGACACGCGGGAGACGTGGCACGGGCAGCACGGGCAGAGCAGGCGCAGGGAGCACAGACGTGGCGGTACGAGCGGTCCGCGGGGCGGTTCAGCTGGAGCGGGACGAAGCGGGACACATGCAGGAGCAGGTCTCCGAGCTGATGACCGCCATCCTGGAGCGCAACAGCCTGGTGCCGGACGATCTGATCAGCGTCTGGTTCACGGCCACGCCCGATCTGCACAGCGACTTCCCCGCGGTGGCCGCGCGCAAGCTGGGGATCACCGATGTGCCGCTGATCTGTGCGCAGGAGCTGGACATCGCCGGGGCCATGCCGCGGGTCGTCCGGATACTCGCGCACGTCGAGACCGACCTCGCCAAGACCGACGTCGCCCATGTGTACCTCGGCGCCGCGGCGGCCCTCCGCAAGGACATCGCCCAGTGAGAACAGCCCTCGTCATCGGTACCGGACTGATCGGTACCTCCGCCGCGCTCACCCTCGCGGGCCGCGGCATCCACGTGCACCTCGCCGACCACGACGCGGACGCGGCGCGGACCGCGGAGGCGCTCGGGGCCGGTACGCAGGAGGAGCCGGACGGGCCCGTGGACCTGGCGATCGTCGCCGTGCCGCCCGCGTACGTGGCGCGGACGGTGGCCGATGTGCTGCGCCGGGGGGTGGCGCGGGCGGTGCTGGACGTGGCCAGCGTCAAGGGCGGGCCGCGGCGGGAGCTGGAGGAACTGGGCTGCGACCTGACCCGGTACATCGGTACGCATCCGATGGCCGGGCGGGAGCGCTCCGGGCCGCTGGCGGCGACCGCGGACCTGTTCGAGGGGCGGCCGTGGGTGCTCACACCCGGCGCCGACACCGACACCGAAGTGCTCAATCTCGCACTGGAACTGGTCGCGCTGTGTCGCGCCGTGCCCGTGGTGATGGACGCCGACGCGCACGACCGGGCCGTGGCGCTGGTCTCGCACACCCCGCACCTGCTCTCCAGCATGGTCGCGGCGCGGCTGCGGGACGCCGACGAGACCGCGGTACGGCTGTGCGGCCAGGGCATCCGCGATGTGACCCGGATCGCGGCCTCCGACCCCGCGATGTGGATCGACATCCTGTCGGCCAACCCCGGCCCGGTCGCGGACGTGCTCGCCGCGGTCGCCGCCGACCTGGACGAGACGGTACGGGCGCTGCGCGCGCTCCAGTCGGCCGACGACGCCAAGCGCGGCGGGGGAGCGGCCGGGATCGAGGACGTGCTGCGCCGCGGCAACGCCGGGCGTGAGCGGGTGCCGGGCAAGCACGGCGCCGCCTCGGCCGTCTATGAGACCGTGACGGTTCTCATCGGCGACCAGCCGGGCGAGCTGGCCCGGATCTTCGCCGACGCGGGCCGGGCGGGCGTCAACATCGAGGACGTGCGGATCGAGCACGCCACCGGCCAGCAGGCGGGCCTGATCCAGCTGATGGTGGAGCCCGCCGCCGCGCCCGGTCTGACCACGGCCCTGCGCGAGCGGGGCTGGTCCATCCGCCAGTGACGTCCGGCCGTGACGTCCGGCCGTGACCGGGAGCCCCGGATGAGCCAGTAACCTTGTCCGGGGCTCCAACCAAGCTCCGTTCAACCCAGCCCCGTGCATACGAAAGGTGTCTGTCACCGTGGAAACCGCCGCCCGGACCGCCCCGGCAGCAGTGATTGTCGCGATCGACGGCCCCGCAGGCACGGGCAAGTCCAGTACCTCCAAGGCCGTCGCGGCCAAGCTCGGCCTCGGCTACCTGGACACCGGCGCCCAGTACCGGGCGATCACCTGGTGGATGGTGAACAACGGCATCGACGTCGAGGACGCCGTCGCCGTGGCCGACGCCGCCCGCAAACCGGTCATCGTCTCCGGCACCGACCCGGCCGCCCCGACGATCACCGTCGACGGCACCGACGTCTCGGCGCCGATCCGCACCCAGGAGGTCACCTCCCGGGTCAGCGCGGTCAGCGCGGTCCCCGAGGTGCGCCAGGTGATCACCGAGCTCCAGCGGACGATCGCCACCGAGGCGCCGCGCGGCATGGTGGTCGAGGGCCGGGACATCGGCACCACCGTGCTCCCGGACGCCGACCTCAAGATCTTCCTCACCGCCTCGGCCGAGGCGCGCGCCGCCCGCCGCAGCGGGGAGCTGAAGGGCAAGGACGCCTCCGACCTGGCCGCCACCCAGGCCGCGCTCGCCAAGCGGGACGCCGCCGACTCGGGCCGTAAGGCGTCGCCGCTGGCGAAGGCGGACGACGCGGTCGAGGTCGACACCACCGACCTCACCCTCGACCAGGTCATCGAGTGCGTGGTCACGCTGGTCGAGGAGAAGCGGGCCGCCGCATGACCGCCACCGCCGACCCGGCGCTGCCGAGCGCGGCCGGTGCCGCGGTGGGGCGCGGGATCGGCATCGGCCTGATGTACGGGCTGTGGCGGCCGCGGGTGCTGGGCGCGTGGCGGATCCCGTCCGCCGGGCCCGTCATCCTGGCCGGGAACCACTCCCACAACATCGACGGCCCGATGCTGATCGGCACCTCGCCCCGGCCGCTGCACTTCCTGGTCAAGAAGGAGGCGTTCACCGGGCCGCTGGACCCGTTCCTGCGCTCCATCGGCCAGCTGAAGGTGGACCGGGAGAGCGCCGACCGCACCGCGATCACCCATGCGCTGGGCGTGCTGAAGCGCGGCGGGATGCTGGGGATCTTCCCCGAGGGGACCCGCGGCGAGGGCGACTTCGCGTCGCTGCGCTCGGGGCTCGCGTACTTCGCCGTACGGTCCGGCGCCCCGATCGTGCCGGTGGCCGTGCTCGGCACCGGCGAGCAGCGGCGGGCCGACGGGCGGGCCCGGGCGCTGCCGCGGCTGCGCAGCCGGATCGACGTGGTCTTCGGCGACGCGTTCCAGGCGGGCGACGGCAGCGGCCGGCGGACCCGGGCGGCGCTGGACGAGGCGACCCTGCTCATCCAGAAGCGTCTGGGCGAGCACCTGGGGGACGCCAGGCGGCTCACGGGCCGCCACAACGAGACATAACCCGTGCGCCCAGGAGGGCGCGCGGCACTGAGGGACGACGAGGACATCACTTCATGAACGACCAGATCCACAGCGGCGGCGACGAGCACGGAGAGCTGGGCGACGCCGAGTACGCGGAGTTCATGGAGCTCGCCGCGCAGGAGGGCTTCGACCTGGAACAGGTCGAGGGCGACCTCGCCGCGGCGGGGCACGGCCCGCTGCCGGTGCTCGCCGTCGTCGGCCGCCCGAACGTCGGCAAGTCGACCCTGGTGAACCGGGTGATCGGCCGCCGCGAGGCGGTCGTCGAGGACAAGCCAGGCGTCACCCGCGACCGGGTCACCTACGAGGCCGAGTGGTCCGGCCGCCGCTTCAAGGTGGTCGACACCGGCGGCTGGGAACAGGACGTGCTCGGCATCGACGCGTCCGTGGCCGCCCAGGCCGAGTTCGCCATCGAGGCCGCCGACGCGGTGGTCTTCGTGGTGGACGCCACGGTCGGCTCGACCGACACCGACGAGGCCGTCGTCAAGCTGCTGCGCCGGGCCGGGAAGCCGGTCGTGCTGTGCGCCAACAAGGTCGACGGCCCGAGCGGCGAGGCGGACGCGGCGATGCTGTGGTCGCTCGGCCTCGGCGAGCCGCACCCGGTCTCCGCCCTCCACGGCCGCGGCACCGGCGACATGCTCGACGCGGTGCTGGAGGCGCTGCCCGAGGCCCCGGCCCAGACCTTCGGGGCCACGCTCGGCGGCCCGCGCCGCATCGCGCTCATCGGCCGCCCGAACGTCGGCAAGTCCTCGCTGCTCAACAAGGTGGCGGGCGAGGAGCGGGTGGTCGTCAACGAGATCGCGGGCACCACCCGCGACCCGGTGGACGAGCTGATCGAACTCGGCGGGATCACCTGGAAGTTCGTGGACACCGCCGGTATCCGCCGCCGCGTCCACCTCCAGGAGGGCGCCGACTACTACGCCTCGCTGCGCACCGCGGCCGCCGTGGAGAAGGCCGAGGTCGCGGTCGTCCTCATCGACACCAGCGAGCCCATCAGCGTCCAGGACCAGCGGATCGTCACGATGGCCGTGGAAGCCGGGCGCGCGCTGGTCATCGCGTACAACAAGTGGGACACCCTCGACGAGGAGCGCCGCTACTACCTGGAGCGCGAGATCGAGACCGAGCTGGGGCAGATCCAGTGGGCGCCCCGGGTCAACGTCTCGGCCCGCACGGGCCGTCACATGGAGAAGCTCGTCCCGGCGATCGAGACGGCGCTGGCGGGCTGGGAGACCCGGGTGCCGACCGGGCGGCTGAACTCGTTCCTCGGCGAGATCGTCGCCTCCCACCCGCACCCGATCCGCGGCGGCAAGCAGCCCCGCATCCTGTTCGGCACCCAGGCCGGAACCCGGCCGCCGCGGTTCGTCCTCTTCGCCTCGGGCTTCCTGGAGGCGGGCTACCGCCGCTTCATCGAGCGGCGGCTGCGCGAGGAGTTCGGCTTCGAGGGCACCCCGATCCAGATCTCGGTGCGGGTGCGCGAGAAGCGCGGCCGCAAGAAGTAACCGTTGAAGGGGCGCCGTCGCTTCCGGTGACGCCCCTTCAACGCTCGCGCTCAGTACCGCCCGTCGCGCTGGCCGGGCGGCAGCGCGGGGAGGTACGTGCGGTAGTACAGCCCGCCGGTGTCCCAGGCCCCGCCGTGGCCGCCGCTGGTCAGGCCGCGGGGCTGGCCGATGGCGCTGAACGCGACGAACCCCAGATCCTCCTCGTCCGACCGGTCGCCGGGCAACGCCCGGAACAGCCGCCGGTACTCCGCGTACAGCGCGTCGTAGATCGGCGTCGCGGAGTGCCGCCACGGGTCGGGCGACGCCTCCAGCGCCGGGCGCATGGCCGGGATGTGGGCGTACGAGGGGGAGCGGTAGGGGAGGTCGTATCCGTGCACGTATGTGCCAACGACCAGGCCGCCCAGGGGATGCGGCATGGGCGGCGAATGGGCCGCTTGGGTCAGGCAGCGGCAGCCCGGGACGGGGTGGGTCACCGGATCAGGTGCCCGCGAGCGGCATCGAGGCGCCGACCAGCGCGCCGCGCGCCGCGGCCCGGTCCAGGGCGGCGCGCAGCTGGTCCTCCCGCGGCTGGGTGCCGATCGTGCCCGCCGCCGCCGCGTACACCAGGACCTGCTGGGAGCGGCCCACCGCGCTGCGCCAGCCCTCGCTGAGCGGCATCGGGCTGTGCGCCTGCCACCAGGCCACCGGGGAGCCGCCGCCCGCCGCGGGCATCAGCACCGCGTGCAGCTGTCCCATGGCGAGCAGCACCGACCAGCCGGGGATGGCCACCGGCGGCCGGCCGAGGTCGACCACGGGCAGGAAGCCCTGCTCGGTGAGGAGCGGGAGGAAGTCGTCGCCGTGCCCGGTCGCGCCGGGCCGGGTGATCGGCCCGGTCGGCTCGACGACCAGCGCCGGGCGCTGCTCCCCGCCCACCAGCACCACCCCGCTGGTGACGCCGAGCACCGCCTGCTGCGGCGGCGGGGCGGAGTAGGCGTGGGCGGCGGGGGCGGAGTAGGCGGGGGCGGGCTGCGCGGGCGGCGGTGGCTCGGCCCCGTACGGCGCGGATTCCTCGGCGGTGATGGACCGGACCGCACCGGCCAGCTGCTCCTCGGAGACCGGGACGACCTGGGAGGGAACGCAGGTGGCGTGCGCGAACGCGAGCACGGCGGTCTCCTGCCCCACGAACAGCACCGTGCTGGTGCGCTCCTGGTCGGAGTTGCCGGGGGTGCGGCAGGACGTGCAGTCGTAGGCGCCCGGGGCGTTGTCACCGGCGAGCAGCCGGTCGGCTTCTTCGTCGCCGATCTCGGCGCGTACGTCATCGCTGACGTCGAGCATGCGCGGCACGGGTGGCTCCTCGGTCTCGGTCCGTGGGCCGGGCGGTCCCCGGCTCATACGTAGACAACGGCCATCCACGGCGGGGGTCACGCGGCCTGAAGCCCGCCGCACCTCTGATGCGTCAGTTCCCCCGGAAGTTCCCTGAATTGGCTACCGATTTCCTATCTGTTGGGGAACAAGACAGTGATGGAACCCAACCCGACAACCCCTTTCGGGGTCTTACCTCGTGGTAGGCGGACGAGACCCCCGTCCGCACAAAAACGGTGGGATACGGGACGGATGCACATCTCATTCCTGATTCACAACGCGTACGGGATCGGCGGGACGATCCGGACCACGTACAACCTTGCCCGCACCCTGGGCGAGCAACATGACGTGGAGATCGTCTCGGTGTTCCGCCACCGGGATCAGCCGATCTTCGACCCCGGTCCGAACGTGCGGATCAGCCATCTCGTCGACATCCGTAAGAACAGCCCCGGTTACGAGGGCGACGACCCCGCGTACGCGCGGCCCGCGAAGGTCTTCCCGGTCACCGAGGGCCGGTACAAGCAGTACAGCGAGCTGACCGACCGCCGGATCGGCGAGCATCTGCGGCGGCTCCGGGCGGATGTGGTGGTCGGGACCCGCCCGGGCCTCAATGTGCACATCGCCCGGGAGGCGCGCCGCGGCCCGGTCCGGGTCGGGCAGGAGCATCTGACGCTCAGCACCCACTCCAAGGGGCTGAAGCGCACCCTGCGCGGCTTCTACCC
Organism: Streptomyces sp. BRA346; assembly: GCF_052851135.1. Classification (NCBI taxonomy): domain Bacteria; kingdom Bacillati; phylum Actinomycetota; class Actinomycetes; order Kitasatosporales; family Streptomycetaceae; genus Streptomyces; species Streptomyces sp. BRA346. The sequence goes on from NZ_JAIWIH010000004.1 coordinate 44,769, forward strand.
CCGGCTGGACGCGGTGACGACCGTGACCGAGGCCGACGCCCAGGACTACCGCGCCGAGATGCGGCTGCCGGGTGTACGGATCGAGTCCGTGCCCAACAGCGTCCCCGAGCCCGGTCTGGAACCGGCCGACGGCACCGGCAAATGGGTCGTCGCGGCGGGCCGGCTCGCCCCGGTGAAACGGTACGACCTGCTCATACGGGCGTTCGCCAAGGTCAGCGCGGCCCGCCCGGACTGGCGGCTGCGGATCTACGGCGGAGGCGAGCAGCGCGCCAAGCTGCGCGCCCTCATCGACAAGCTCGGCCTCTACAACCACGTCTTCCTCATGGGCCCCGCCAACCCCCTGGACCCCGAGTGGGCCAAGGGTTCGATAGCGGCCGTCACCTCCAGCCTGGAGTCGTTCGGCATGACCATCGTGGAGGCGATGCGCTGCGGCCTCCCGGTGGTCGCCACCGACTGCCCGCACGGCCCGGCCGAGATCATCGACAACGGCGTGGACGGCCGCCTCGTCCCGACCGGCGACACCAACGCGATCGCCACCGCGCTGCTGGACCTCATCAACAACGACGAACTGCGCCAGCAGATGGGCCAGGCGGCCCTGAAGGACTCCGCACGCTTCGACCCGTCCCGGGTGGCCGACCGCTACGACAGCCTCTTCGCCGACCTGTCGGCGCGCGGCGGGCTGCGCGGCTCGCTGCACCGGGCCCGCGGCTCGCTGGTCGGCGGGGCGATGGCGACGACCGAGGCGATGCGAAGGGTGCGAATGGCATGAGCGGAACCGTGAGCGCGAGAGCGGCCGAGCGCATCGGGCCCATGGAGGGGGACAGCATGAGGGAAGCCACCGAGACCGCCGCGACGCGCGCCGACTGCGTCGCGGACTCCGCCGGTGGACTCACCTTCCACATCTCCGACTGGGTCCGCCCGGAGCCGGGGAGCTACGACGACTGGAGCGGGGCGCTGGTGCTGGTGCGGCGCGGCTCCGGGCCCGCCGACGACGGCGAGGTCCGGCTGCCGCTCGGCCCCACCGCCGACGGCCGGTTGCAGGCCGCGCTGCCGGGCACCGTCGCCCTGCCCGAGGGCCGCTGGGACGTGTTCGTGGCGTACGGGGAGCAGGAGCCGCGGCGGCTCGCCCCCGGCCTGCACGATCTGCGCTCGCTGGTCGACCGCAGGCCGGGCCCCAGCACCTCGCCGCTGTCCGTCCGCATCCCCTACGCCACCAAGCACGGCAACCTCAGCCTGCGCACCTGGCGCCGGGTGCCGCACGCCGAGGCCGGGGAGCTCCGGCTGGAGGACGGCGCGATGGCCGTCAGCGGGCGGCTGTACCGGGTGGAGCAGCCGGCCGGCTGGCTGGACGGCGCGGTGGCCGAGGCCCGCTGCCGCCGGGACCGGAGCCTGGTGTGCACGGCGCCGGTGACGGCGGACGGCGCCACGTTCTCCTTCACCCTCGACTACGCGCGGCTCGCGGAGCGCTGGGGCGGCGGCGCGGATCTGTGGGACCTGTGGCTGCGCCCGGCGGACGGGACGGCGGCCCCGGTGCGGCTCGCCCGGATACTCGACGACGTCGCGGACAAGAAGGAGATCTTCACCTACCCGGTGCGGACGGTCGACGCCCCGCACGGCACCGCCGCGGTCGGTCCGTACTACACCGTCGACAACGATCTGTCGGTGCGGGTCGCCGACCCGGACTGAGCGCCTCCGCACGCCGCGGGCCGTACGGTGACGCCCTTGAGGACGTGATCTGTCCTCAAGGGCTGGCAGACTCGGCCCCATGTTGGAGACCTCGGCCCGGCTGCTCCGTCTGCTCTCCCTGCTCCAGGCCCACCGCGAATGGTCCGGCGCGGACCTCGCCGACCGGCTCGGCGTCACCCCGCGCACGGTGCGCCGCGACATCGACCGGCTGCGCGAGCTGGGCTACCCCGTGCACTCCGCCCCCGGCACGGCGGGCGGCTACCGGCTCTCCGCGGGCGCCCAGCTGCCGCCGCTGCTGCTGGACGACGAGGAGGCGGTGGCGGTCGCGGTCGGGCTGCGCCAGGCCACGGGCGGCGTCGAGGGCATCGAGGAGACCTCCGTACGCGCCCTCGCCAAACTGGAACAGGTGCTGCCGGACCGGCTGCGCCGCCGGGTGAGCGCGCTGAGCTCGTTCACCGTGCCGATGCCGGGCGCGGTCCAGGGCCCCGCGGTGGATCCGGCGGTCCTGATCGAGCTGGCGAGCGCCTGCCGGGACGCTCAAGCGCTGCGCTTCACCTACCGCGACCACGGCGGTACGGTCACCCGCCGCACCGCGGAACCGCTCCGCCTCGTCGTGGCCCGGCGCAGGTGGTACCTGGTCGCCTGGGACGTGGACCGCGACGACTGGCGCACGTACCGGGTCGACCGCATCACCCCCACCCCGCCGCACGGCCCCCGCTTCACCCCGCGCCGCCCGCCCGCCGACGATCTCGCGGCGTATGTCGCCCGGGGCGTGTCGGGCGCCGTCTACCGCGAGCAGGCCACCGTCCTGCTGCGGGTGCCCGTCGAGCGGGCGGCGGAGCGCATCTCGCCCGCGGCGGGGGTGCTGGAGGCCGTCGACGAGCACAGCTGTCTGCTGCACACCGGTGCCCACGGCCTCGACGTCCTGGTGGTCCACATCGTGCTGGCCGGGTTCGACTTCGAGGTGCGCGAACCGGTCGAACTCATCGAGCACATCCGCGAGATCAGGGACCGCCTGGACCGCGCTCTGGGCTGATCGACCCCCGGCCGCCCCTCAGCTGCTGGTCCCGCTCCTGCTCGACCATGGCCACCTCGGGATGGTGGAGATCGAAGGCGGGCGACTCGCTGCGCACCCGCGGCAGCGTCAGGAAGTTGTGGCGGGGCGGCGGGCAGGAGGTCGCCCACTCCAGCGAGCGGCCGAACCCCCAGGGGTCGTCCGTCTCGACCTTTGTGCCGTACCGGGCCGTCTTCCAGACGTTGTAGAGGAACGGCAGCGTCGAGGTGCCCAGCAGGAAGGCGCCGATCGTGGAGACCGTGTTCAGCGCCGTGAAGCCGTCCGCCGCCAGATAGTCGGCGTAGCGGCGCGGCATCCCCTCCGCGCCCAGCCAGTGCTGCACCAGGAACGTGAGGTGGAAGCCGGTGAACAGCGTCCAGAAGTGGATCCGGGCCAGCCGCTCGTCCAGCAGCTTCCCGGTGAACTTGGGCCACCAGAAGTAGAAGCCCGCGAACATCGCGAACACCACCGTCCCGAAGACCACGTAGTGGAAGTGGCCCACGACGAAGTACGTGTCCGTGACGTGGAAGTCCAGCGGCGGCGAGGCCAGGATGACGCCGGTCAGCCCCCCGAACAGGAAGCTCACCATGAAGCCGACCGCCCACAGCATGGGCGCCTCGAAGGACAGCGAGCCGCCCTGCATGGTGCCGATCCAGTTGAAGAACTTCACCCCGGTGGGCACCGCGATCAGAAAGGACAGCAGCGAGAAGAAGGGCAGCAGCACCGCCCCGGTGGCGAACATGTGGTGCGCCCAGACCACCATCGACAGGGCGGTGATGGCCATCGTCGCGCCGATCAGCGTCAGATAGCCGAAGATGGGCTTGCGCGAGAAGACCGGGATGATCTCGGTGATGATGCCGAAGAACGGCAGCGCGATGATGTAGACCTCGGGATGGCCGAAGAACCAGAACAGGTGCTGCCACAGCAGCGCCCCGCCGTTGGCCGCGTCGAACACCATCGCCCCGTACCGCCGGTCCGCCTCCAGCACCAGCAGCGCCGCCGCGAGCACCGGGAACGCCATCAGGATGAGGATCGAGGTGAAGAGGGTGTTCCAGGTGAAGATCGGCATCCGGAACATCGTCATCCCCGGGGCGCGCATCGTGATGATGGTCGTCACGAAGTTCACCGCGCCGAGGATGGTGCCGAAACCGGAGAGCGCCAGCCCCATGATCCACATGTCGGCGCCGACGCCGGGGGAGCGGACCGCGCTGTTCAGTGGGGCGTAGGCGGTCCAGCCGAAGTCCGCGGCGCCCCCGGGCAGCATGAGGGCGGCGACCACGATCAGCCCGCCGAACACATACAGCCAGTACGACAGCATGTTCAGGCGCGGGAAGGCGACATCGGGCGCGCCGATCTGGAGCGGCATGATCTCGTTGGCGAACCCGGCGAAGGCGGGCGTCGCGAACAGCAGCAGCATGATCGTGCCGTGCAGGGTGAACGCCTGGTTGTAGGCCTCCTGGGAGAGGATCTGGATCCCGGGCCGGGCCAGTTCGGCGCGCATCACCAGCGCCAGCACGCCGCCCACCAGGAAGAAGCCGAACGAGGAGATCAGATAGAGATGGCCGATCTTCTTGTGGTCGGTGGTGGTCAGCCAGTCGGCCAGCACCCGGCCCCGGCGCGCCAGCCGCCCTCGCCCGGCCGGTCCAGTCGGTCCTGCCGCGGGACGCGCGGTGTCTGTCACCATCGGGGCTCCCTGAGGCGGTCGCTGAGGTCGGCTCCGGCCCATGATCGCCCTGTTTGTGGTGATGCGCGAGGTTATGCCCCGGGTGTCACGGTCCCGGGTGCCACTCTCGGGGCGGCGTCACTCTCTCGGAGGCAGCAGCGGGCCGAGCGGCCCGAGGTCCAGGTTGAGATCGGACTCCTTGATGCCGTAGCGCTCGCACAGCGTCCCCATGCGGTCCTCCAGCAGCATCAGGGTCTGCCCGATCCGCTCCTCCTGGTCCTCCGTCAGGTCCCCCTGGTCCACCCGGCGCAGCGCCTGCCGCTCCATCAGCTGCCGCAGCAGCTCGACGACGGTCAGCACCAGCTTCATCAGATCGCGCTCGACGGTGTCCTGGTCCAGCTCCAGCTTCCGGCTCACGGTTCCTCCGGTCCTCGCGGTTCGTGCGGCACGTCCCAGGGCGATGGCACGTTCTCGTTCACCGAGCTGATGAGCGCGCGCAGATCGATGCGTACGAGATCCACGTCGGCGATGCGCAGGGTCACGTCGCCGGTGATGACCACACCGCCCGCGAGCAGCCGGTCCAGCAGGTCCACCAGGGCGATCTGCCGGTGGGCGAGCGGGCTCGTGCTCGTGGTCACGGTTCGGCCCTTCCGTTCCCCTCGGCGGCGACGAAGGAGTACGGCGCCCACGGGCCGGTCAGCTCCAGCCGCAGCGCCGCCTCGCGCCCGGCCAGCTCGCCCACCCGCTCCGCGAACGCCTCGCTCTCCTCGTGCGGAATCAGATACGCCGCGTTGAGCACATTGCGGTCCGCCTCCCCGGACAGCCGGACGTCCTGCGGCGGATGCAGCCGGGCGCCCTCGGCGAGCGCGGCGAGCGTCTCGTGCACCCGGCGCGCGCCCTCCTCCGTACGCCCGTAAGCCTGCTCGGAGGCGCGCCGCTGGGCGCTACGGCGGCGCAGATAGTCGCGCCCCGAGGAGGCGGCCGAGGGCTCGGCGGACGGCTCGGGCCGCGGGGCGGGCGCCGCGTACACCTTGACGCCCCACTCCACCCGGCCCTCCAGCCGGTCCAGCGCCGTCGCGAACCGGTCCCGGCCGGAGGCGAGCAGCCGCCGCAGCCCCTCCTCACCGCGGCAGACGGTGGCCATCCGGACCGGGATGACGCACGTGTCCGCCCCGGCCGCGTCGACCACCTGCTGATGGGCGCGGGCGACGCCCTCCAGCCAGGTCAGGTCCTCCAGCCGCTCGCGCAGCGGCCCCTCGTCGAAGTCGGCGGCCGGTACGGGGCCCGCCAGCACGGCGAGCCCCAGATGGCGGACGGCGCGCACCGGTTCGCCCGCGACCCCGCGCACCCGCTCCAGGGCGGCGTGCGGAGTGTCGGCCTCGCGGACGACGGCGTACGCGTACTCCAGCGTTCCGGTCGCGGCGGTCGGGTCGCTCGCGGTGGTCGCCGCGGTGGCTTCGGTCGTGTCCGTCGGGTCGGTCGCGTCGGTCGGGTCGGTCACGTCGGTCGCGTCGGTCATCCGGCGGCCTCCTCGCTCGTGCCGTTCTCCACCGGCGGTGCCGGTGCGGGCGCCGGTGCCGGGTCGCGGCGGGCGCGCGACGACAGCGACGGGTCGTGCTCCCACCAGTCGATGCCCATCTCCTTGGCCTTGTCGACGGAGGCCACGATGAGCCGCAGCTTGATCGTGAGGAGTTCGATGTCGAGCAGATTGATACGGATGTCGCCCGCGATGACCACGCCCTTGTCGAGCACCCGCTCCAGGATGTCGGCGAGATTGGCCGAATCACCACGGGTGGCGAGCCCGGACGGACCGGGCGCACCGTAGGCCGCCGACGACCCGTACGACGCCGACGGGGAGCCGTACGCGGTGGTCACAGGGTCCCGTTCGCCCATTGCTGCGCCTCCTCCAGCCGGTCGAGCAGCAGGTCCTCCTGCCGCTCGAACTCCGCCTCGTCGATCTCCCCGTCGTCCAGCCGCGTCTCCAGGGCGATCAGTTCGCGCTGGATCGCGGCCGGGTCGTAGTACTCGCGCTCCGCAGCGGCGAGCACCTGTCTGAGCACCCAGCCGATCAGCAGCATCAGGATTCGACGAAGCTGTAGGGCGGCAGCGGGCCGTTCACCCGCAGCTTCACCCAGGGGTGGGTGCTCTCCAGGTCGGCGACCGCCTCCAGCAGCGGTTCGGCGCCGTCCTTGGCCAGCAGCACCGACAGGCTCAGGAACCAGCCGCCGCCCTCCGGGCCGGGGCGCGCCGCCTCGGTGGTGGGGGCCAGCGCCTCCTCCACGATCCGCGCGTCGCGCACCTCACGGGCCCGCACCGCGTTCGCCACCAGCTCGCCGAAGCGCATCCGCTCCTCGTAGGTGCCGCCGCCCGCGGCCCGGTTGGCCTCGGCCATCAGCCGCAACTCCGGCTCCTCGGAGAGCACTTGGTGGAGCACCGCGTCCTCGTCGTGCACCGCCTTGACGTTGTACTCCACCCGGTCGGCCAGCCGCTGGAGCTGGTCCTCGTAGCGGTCGGCGTGCTGGGTCAGCACTGTACGGACGTCCTCGTCGCTGGCGGAGACCGAGCCGAACCGCATCGGCAGCACGGAGCGCTTGTCGCTCACCTCGGTCAGCACGTGCTGATGGGCCAGCAGGTCGCGGCGCCGGGGCTTCAGCTCCGGCGGGCAGTCGCTGACGATCGCGGCCAGCTCGCCCTCGTTGAGCGCGCGGACCGGCAGCGGCGGGTCGCCGATGCCGAGCAGGGTGTCGCCGAGGTCCGGGAGGGTGCCGCGGGCGATCCCGTACACATAGGTGCTCATCAGCTCTCCTCGCTCTTCCTCGACCCGGAGGTGGACTTGCGGGCCGCCGGGCGCCGGGAGCGGGGGCGGGCGGGCGCTTCCTCCGGCTCGGGCTCCTCGTCGCCCCGGATCGCCTCGGCCACCGACTGGGCGGCCTTGGAGACGGTCTCACCGGCGCCGCTGAGCGCGCCCTTGGTCTTGCTGCGGGCGGCGCCCTCGGTGGCGCCGTCGAGGATCTCGGGGATGCCGGGGGACTTGTTCGGCCCGGCCTCCAGGTCGAGGCGGTTGCACGCCTCGGCGAACCGGAGGTAGGTGTCGACGCTCGCCACCACAACCCGGATGTCGATCTTGAGGATCTCGATACCGACCAGGGAGACGCGGATGAACGCGTCGATCACCAGGCCGCGGTCGAGGATGAGTTCCAGGACGTCGTAGAGGCCGCTGGTGCCGCCCCCGCCCCTGCTCTGCTGCGCCGGAACAACCGTGGTCATGCGTGTGTGTCCTCTCGTGTCCGGCCGGGCCGGCCGTTCCCCCTGCCGGTCAGCCGCGGTCACTTCGCCCGCGCTCGTAACGGCGGATGCGGCGGTAGCCGGTGAGCTGGCCGTCCGGGTCGAGAGTCACCTCGTACAGGGCCATCAGGCTCATCGTCTCCGGCACCCGGGCCAGCTCCACCACCTCGACGTCCAGGACCCAGCCCTCGTCGGTCTGCTCCAGGCGGGGCATCGACTCGGGGTACAGGCCCGTCAGTTCGGCGAGCTGTTCCCGGGCGGATCGCAGGAGCGCCAGTGGGCTCGGGCCACTGGTCGCCGCCTTCTTGCGGGTTCCATCGGATGTGTCTGTCATGTTCGCCTCGGTGGCGCCGGGTACCGCGGCCCCGGCGGGGTAAACCTCGGGGTTCGAATTCCCCGATTTGTGTCGGAATTGTGCGCTCCGGAACCCGGGTGCCCGATCGGCGATGGCATATTCCCGCGGCCCGTCGAATTCCCCGGAGGGCATGTCATGGACGGCCCCGTGCCTATACCAGACCCCTGCCTTTGGCAGGGGATATCGACGAAAACTCTCCGTCATCTTTGGGGCGTCAACACGCGGCTCGTAAGAGTGACAAAGTCGTCGACAAACCCGGGCGTGTTTTCTGTGACACAAGTGTGACGAATGGCGGACCTGGGTCGCATGAGGCGTTGTCGGTGTGCTCCACAGCACGCCGGAACATGTTCTTTTCCCGCCTGCGCCACCCGTTCGGCTACGCCTACGGTGGCTGCCATGGGACCTGTACCGAACCTTCCGGCCGAACCCGACGACGACCTCGACAGCTATGTGGGGCTCGACGCCCGGACCGCCGAGGACCGGGCGCGCGAGCGCGGCTGGACCACCGTACGGGCGCTTCCGCCGGGCGCGATCATCACGATGGAGTACCTGTACGGCCGCATCAACTTCGAGGTCGCCGACGACGCCGTACGGCGCTGCTGGCGCGGCTGACGGCCCGCCGCCGACGCCGCGCGCCCCGACGGGCCCACGGCGGGCATGACGAAGGCCCCGGAAGCTCCCTCAGGAGCCTCCGGGGCCTTCGTCCGCGGATCTGCTCGCCGCTGCGCCGCGGGCCGCGGGGGTGTGCGTACCGGCCCGTGGTGTGGCGGGGCGGCTAGCCGCCGGTGGCGGTGGTGCGCCCGCGCCCGGCCGACGGGCCGAACGGGGTCGTGGTGCGCGGCACCCGGTCGGCGTGCGGCGGACGGCGGCTGCCGACCGGGGTGACCGGGGTGCGCTCGGAGCGGACCGTGTGCTGCCGCCCCGCGTGGTGCGGCCGCGCCTCGGGCACCCGCCCGGTGGTACCCGGGCGGCCGACCACGCTCACCGGCTCGCGGACCGGGGGCTCGTCGTCGCGCGCGGCCCGCGGGGTGGCCAGGGCGGGGCCGGCGACCGGCCGCGCGGGCGGCACGGGCGCCGCCGCCCGGCCGTCGCGGATCCGCCGGTACAGGCCCAGCAGCAGCACCTCGGCACGGGCCATCGCCGGCTCCAGCCACGGCAGGGCCAGCAGGACCAGCACTCCGGCGGCCCAGCCGAGCACCACGTCGCTCAGCCAGTGGGTGCCGAGGTAGACGGTCGTCATACCGACGCCGAAGGCGAAGCCCGCGGCGATCAGCGAGGCGATCCTGCGGGCCAGGGGAGTGGTCGCCAGATAGGCCAGCACACCCCAGGTGACCACCGCGTTCGCGGTGTGACCCGAAGGAAATATATCGCCGGTCTTCCACATCTCACTGGCGCCGACGCTCGTCGCGTAGTGCGGACCGAGTCGGCCGAAGCCGATCTTCACGGCGCCCACGGTGGCGTTGAGCAGCAGCAGCGAGGTGCCCAGCACCAGCCCCGGGCGCAGGGTGCGCTGCTTGTAGCAGCACCACCCCAGCCAGGCGGCGACCGCCACCGCGGTGGGTCCGCGCTGGCCCATCACGACGAAGTAGTCCAGGAACATGTGGTACTCCGGCCACTGCTTGTAGGGCCGGAAGAGCATGACCTGCCAGTCGAACCTCACCAGCCACGAGGTGGTGAGCACGCCGATCACGGTCGCGGCATAGACCGCGAGGGTGGTTCCGAGCAGCCAGAAGCGTGTTCGGGTCATCCGCGGTCGCGCGGGATCGCGCCGCGCGAGATCGGTAGGTCGCTCCTCCTTGAGGAGCTTGTCTTCGGTACGCACCTAATCGACGTTACATTGCGTGACAGGGGGGTTCAGTCGATCAGGTCGCTTTGTGATGACGATGTGATGTGGGGTGTGTCTCGTCGGGCTGCTTTTGGCCGCCCCTTTCCGAGGAATGCACGAGGCCCCGGCACATTTGTGCGCTGGCCTTCCTATCAGCGAAGAGCGATCTCTTTATGGAATTCTTACAGGGGTGTTTATCGGCGATTGGCCGTGGCGTTCCTCACTGTTTCCCGGTGCGTCGCCGGGGCGACAGGCGGGCTCCCGCCACCGCGTCCGGCGGGCCGCCGGACGGCCGGACCGGGTGGCCGGATCACGGCGGTCCCGAGCCGTGCAGCCACCATGCCGCGTACGCCGCGGAGGCCAGCCCCGCCGAGCCCAGGATCAGCGCGGTGCGCGCCGGACGCAGCCGGGCCAGGGCGATCGCGAGCGGGAGCAGCACCGGGAAGGCGGGTATGAGCAGCCGCGGCTTCGAGCCGAAGTACCCCTTGGCGGCCAGCGCGAGGACGAGCACCGCGCCGCCGTACACCAGCAGCGGCAGCGGCTGGCTCTGCCGTACGCAGCACACATACAGCCAGAACAGTGCGACCACGGCGAGGAGCAGCGCGATTCCGGCCACGAACGGCGGCTGCACCAACAGCCCGCCGATGAAGGCCGCGAAGGCCAGCCCACCGTCGAACCCGTTCCCCCAGCCGTTCTGGACGTCGAAGTAGCCGGTGAGGCTGTCGGTTCGCACCGCCACCCAGGTCACATAGCCCAGCCAGCCCAGCGGCGCGATCGCCATCCCGAGCGGCACACGCCAATCCGTACGCAGCACTTGGCGCCACCGCCCGCCGGGCAGCAACTCCACCGCCGCCGTGATCCACACCGCGGCGACCACCGCCGCCCCCACCGGCCGGGTGAGCCCCGCGAGCGCCGCGAGGACCCCCGCCCACACCCAGCGCCGGGTCAGCACCGCATACACCGACCAGGCGGCCAGCGCCGTGAAGAGCGACTCCGAATACGCCATCGACTGCACGATCCCGACCGGCAGCACGCCCCACAGCACCGCCAGCGTGATCCCCACCCGGCGCCCGTACACCAGGTCGCCGACCGCGAAGATTCCCCACGCGGCCAGCAGCGAGGTGATCGAACTCACGGCCAGCCCCGCGTCCGGCACGCTCAGCGGCGTCACGGTCGATATGCCGCGCTCCAGCCAGGGGAGCATCGGGAAGAACGCCAGGTTGGAGTGGACCGACCCATCGGCCAGATGGATCGTGTAGCCGTATCCCTCCTCGGCGATGCGGGAGTACCAGAGCGAGTCCCAGCGGGCCGAGAGGAGCTGGTGCGCACTCTTGCCCGCAGCCGCCCCCCAGACCGCGAGAACCACGAGTCCGAGCACGCGCGTCCCGGCATACAGCAGCAGCGCCGGGGCGGCCCGGCGCAGCGCGGCGAGCACCACGCCGCCCGGCCGCCCGGCGCCGGGCGGCGCGGTGTCGGCTTGGGCAAGATCAGTCACGGCGACGATTATCGAGGATGTTGCCGGGGCCCGCCCGGGCCTGTGGACAACCGGCGGACGAACAGCCGACGGACGGGGGGAGGACGGTCGGGGGCCGACCGGCGGCCTGACGGCGTACGGGAGACGTACGAGGAACGGACGAGAACGGACGAGGAAGCGACAAGGGGAGGACGGCGGACGGACAGGGCACAAAAGGGGAACCGCGGAACGTACTCCACCGCCCTGGCCTGCGGCGATGCCCATAACATGACCTGCGGCACACGCCTCGCGCGGCGACTCGCGTACCCTGACCTCTCCACTCGTGCCTTCGCTGCCGGGCCGCCGGACGTCCCTACGAAGTGACGTTCGTCCCGTCCCGGCGCGACGCGAGCGCAAGACCAGGGAGGTGCGTACATGTCCGGGACGACCACGGCCCGCACTCGGCGGACGGCGGCCGTTCCCCGGCAATGGCTCGGTACCGAGGCGGGCGGCGGCGCGAACCGCTGGGTCGTCCTCCTCGTGCTCTGCGTCAGCCTGCTGCTCGTCGCCGTGGACGCGACCGTGCTGCACGTCGCGGTTCCGGCCGTGACCGAGGACCTGCGGCCCGGTGCGATCGAGCTGCTGTGGATCGTGGACGCGTACCCGCTGGTCTGCGCCTCGCTGCTGATCCTCTTCGGCACCCTCGGCGACCGGGTCGGCCGCCGCCGGGTACTGCTGCTCGGCTATGCCTTCTTCGGCGCCGCCTCGGCGCTCGCCGCCTTCGCCGCCACCCCCCAGATCCTCATCGTGGCCCGTGCCCTGCTGGGCGTCGGCGGCGCGATGATCATGCCCGCGACGCTGTCGATCCTGCGCCAGGTCTTCCCGGACCGCCGGGAACGGGCCCTGGCCATCGGCATCTGGAGCGCGGTCGCGGCGGTCGGCGCGGCGGTCGGCCCGCTGCTCGGCGGCTTCCTGGTCGAGAACTTCTGGTGGGGCTCGGTCTTCCTGGTCAACCTCCCGCTGATGGTCGTGGCGCTGCCCGTCGGCCGCTGGCTGCTGCCGGAGTCCACCGGTGACCGGGACGGCCCCTGGGACGTGCTGGGCGCGCTCATGGCCGCCGGCGGGCTGTTCTGCCTCGTCTTCGGCGTGAAGCGGATGGGCAGCGGCTCGGGGCTGCTGGACGCCCTCACCGCCGCCCCGGTGCTGGTCGGGCTGGTGGTGCTGGTGCTCTTCGTCCGCCGCCAGCGGCGCCGTACGCATCCGCTGGTCGACCTCAAGCTGTTCGCCCGGCCCGCCTTCTCGATCTCCGTCGGCTGCATCGTGGTCGCCCTGCTCGCGCTCGTCGGCCTGGAGCTGATAGCCGCGCAGTACCTTCAGCTCGTCCTCGGGCTCACCCCGCTGGAGACCGGGCTGAGGCTGCTGCCCCTCACCTTCGCCGCCATGGGCGCCGGGCTCGTCGGCTCCCGGATGCTCCAGCGGCTCGGCCCCCGCACGATGGTGGGGCTCGGCTTCGTGCTCACCGCCGCCGGTGTGCTGTCGCTCATCACCATGGGCCAGTCCGACCAGCCCGCGGTGCTCGTGGGCGGCTTCGTCGTCCTCGGCTTCGGCCTGGAGACCACGCTGTTCAGCGCGTACGAGTCCATGCTCAACGAGGCTTCCGCCAAGTCGGCGGGCGGCGCCGCCGCCATCGGCGAGACCTCCTACCAGCTCGGCGCCGGGATCGGCATAGCCCTCCTGGGCAGCGTCATGAACGCCGCCTACAAGCCGGGCGTCTCCTCGGTGTCCGGGGTGCCCGGCAAGGCCAGCGCCGACGCGAGCCAGTCGCTGGGCGCGGCGTACGAGGTCTCCGCCCAGCTCGGCGGGAAGTCCGGGGCCGCGTTGATGGCCGCGGCCCGCGCGTCCTTCGTCCACGGACTGCACGTGACGCTCGCGGTCAGCGCCGGTCTGCTGCTGATGGGCGCGCTGGCCGCGCTGCGGCTGCCGAAGACCATGGAGTGCGCGCCCGCCGACGAGGACGACGCGGACGGCACGTGTCCCGCCGGGGCCGCGGACGCTCCCTGCACCGCGGAGGCCCCGGACGCCGCTGATGCCGCGGAGATCGCGGACACCCCGCCGCGCCGCGACCCGGCCGCCGTCGTCGGCGCCGAGTCCCGGAGCTGACCCCGCAGCCCAGGGCGCGGCACCCGGCTGATCCACACGGTCTGGACGGCAGGCGTTACCCGGCCGTAGCGTCAGCGGCCGGAAGCCACACCGAACCCGGAGGTCGCTACCCATGTCCGCTGGCACCCTGCCGCCGTTCGACCCCGACGACCCGCTGGGCATCGACGACCTGCTGGAGCCGGAGGACCTGGCGGTACGGACCACCGTGCGGCAGTGGGCCGCCGACCGCGTCCTGCCCCACATCGCCGACTGGTACGAGCGCGGCGAACTGCCCGGCATCCGCGAACTGACCCGCGAACTCGGCTCCCTCGGCGCGCTCGGCATGTCCCTCACCGGCTACGGCTGCTCGGGCGCCAGCGCCGTCCAGTACGGGCTGGCCTGCCTGGAGCTGGAGGCCGCCGACTCCGGCATCCGCTCCCTGGTCTCGGTGCAGGGCTCGCTCGCCATGTACGCCATCCACCGCTTCGGCTCCGAGGAGCAGAAGCAGCAGTGGCTGCCGCGGATGGCCTCCGGCGAGGTCATCGGCTGCTTCGGGCTCACCGAACCCGACCACGGCTCCGACCCCGCGGGTATGCGCACGTACGCCAAGCGGGACGGCACGGACTGGGTGCTGACCGGCCGTAAGATGTGGATCACCAATGGCTCGGTGGCCGGGGTCGCGGTGGTGTGGGCCCGCACCGACGAGGGCGTCCGCGGTTTCGTCGTCCCCACCGACGCGCCCGGCTTCTCCGCCCCCGAGATCAAGCACAAGTGGTCGCTGCGCGCCTCGGTCACCAGCGAACTCGTCCTGGACGAGGTGCGGCTGCCCGCCGACGCCGTACTGCCCGAGGTCACCGGGCTGCGTGGGCCGCTGAGCTGTCTGAGCCACGCCCGCTACGGCATCATCTGGGGCGCGCTGGGCGCGGCGCGCGCGTCCTTCGCGTCGGCGCTGGAGTACGCCCGTACCCGGGAGCAGTTCGGGCGGCCGATCGGTGGCTTCCAGCTCACCCAGGCCAAGCTCGCCGACATGGCGGTGGAACTGCACAAGGGCGTGCTGCTCGCCCATCATCTGGGGCGGCGGATGGACGCGGGGCGGCTGCGGCCGGAGCAGGTCAGCTTCGGCAAGCTGAACAATGTGCGCGAGGCGATCGAGATCTGCCGCACGGCCCGGACCATCCTGGGCGCCAACGGGATCTCCCTGGAGTACCCGGTGATGCGGCACGCGACGAATCTGGAATCGGTGCTCACCTACGAGGGCACCGTCGAAATGCACCAACTGGTGCTCGGCAAGGCGCTCACCGGTCTGGATGCCTTCCGGTGAGCGGCCTCGCCGAGCTCAGCTCTGGTTGAAGAAGCCGCCGATTCCGCGGCTGGGCTCCCCGCTGACGATCTGGTAGTCGGCGGGGGTGAGGAGGAAGACGCGGTTGGCGACGCGCTCGATGGAGCCGCGGAGCCCGAATGTCAGTCCGGCGGCGAAATCCACCACGCGCTTGGCGTCGGCGGGCTCCATCGTCGTCAGGTTGACGATGACCGGAATGCCCTCCCGGAACATCTCACCGATTCCGCGGGCGTCCCGGAACCCGTCCGGGGTGACCGTCGCGATCCGCGTGCCCTGGTCCTGTGCGGCCTGGTCGGCCACCCGCACCCGCGGGTCGGTCACCCAGGAGTCGCCGGGCTCGGGTCCCTCGGCGTAGTCGTCGTCGTAGTAGCGCTCGTCATCGCTGTCGTCGACGAGGCCAAGCCAAGCGCTCGCCTTGCGCACCGATCCCATGGACGCCTCCTCTCCTCTTAACGGTGTGTACTGTCCGCCCCTCTATGGTCGTCCATGATGCGGATGATGTGCCACGTGGATTGCGGCCGCACAGCGGATTTGTGACGTTACCGGTGCACAACGTTTGGCGCCATATCAGGGTTGCACCTGATGAAGGGGGCTGACGGTGCGCTGGGTAGACTCCGCAGGCCGGACGGGTGACACCGGGGACGTACGGGTGAACGGGGACAGTTTTGTTTGGCATTATCCGGCCTTGTCGGCACCGGCTGTCGCAAAACTTGCGGACGGAATGGATGGCGCATCTGTGCGGGTTGTGCCTCGCGCTGCGCGGTGAGCACGGTCAGTTCGCCCGCGTCGCCACCAACTACGACGGGCTGGTCATATCGGTTCTGGTGGAGGCTCAGGCCGGTCGCTCCGACGGCTGGCGGCGCACGGCGGGGCCGTGTCCGCTGCGCGGGATGCGCACCGCGTCGGTGGCGCAGGGGGAGGGCGCGCGACTCGCGGCGACCGTCTCGCTGGTGCTGGCTTCCGCGAAGGTACGGGACCATGTGGCGGACGGCGACGGGGCGTTGGCCCGCCGTCCGGTCGCCGCGGCCGCCCGCCGGGTGGCCGGGCGGTGGGACCGGGCGGGCGCCCGCAGCGGTGCCGAGATCGGTTTCGACACGGCCGTGCTGCTGGACGCGGTCGGGCGGCAGCAGGAGATCGAGGAGCTGGCGGGGTCCGGCACCTCGCTGCTGACGGTCACGGAGCCGACCGAGACCGCGACCGCCGGGGCCTTCGGCCACACAGCCGTCCTGGCCGGGAAGCCCGGCAACCGGGCGCCGCTGGAGGAGGCCGGACGGCTCTTCGGCAGGCTCGCGCATCTGCTGGACGCGGTCGAGGACCTGGCCGAGGACGCCGAGACGGGTGCCTGGAACCCGATCACGGCCACCGGCGCGGACCTCGCCGAGGTGCGCCGGCTGTGCGACGACGCGGCGCACGGGGTGCGGCTGGCCCTCGAGGACGTCGACTTCGCCTGCAAGCGGTCCGGCAGGCTCGCCCATGTGCTGCTGGCGCACGAGCTGCCGCGCGCGGTGGACCGGGCGTTCGGCACCACCTCCTGTACGCACACCGGGCACGCCGGGCAGACCGGACAGGTCGCGGACGCCCCGGAGTCGTCCCAGGGCGCGCCGCCGCCGCAGTCGCCGTGGTTCACCCCGCAGGGGCCGGGCGGTCCGGGCGGGGCGCCGCCCGAGCCGCCGGACCGGGGCAGGCGGCGCGGGCTGATAGCCGGGTGCGCGGTGTGGGCCGGGCTCTTCTGCACCTGCCAGGTGTGCTGCCGGGACCCGTACCACGACCCGTGGTCGGGAGAGCCGCGCGAGGGCTGGTGCCAGAAGTGCAGTGACTGCGCCGACTGTTGTGATTGCTGCGGTAACTGCTGTGACGGTTGCGACTGCTGTAGCAACTGCTGTGACGGTTGTGACTGCGGCTGCGATTGCGGCTGCTAGTCGACGCCCCGTAAAACAGGACGCCCCGCAACAGGTCGCGCGACCGGGAGGGGTGGAGCGCAGAGGCGTGTGTGAAGGCGCGTGACGACGCGGACGTGAGCGGCCACACCGGAAACGACCGGCGGGCAGGCGAAGCCTCAAGAGCCCAGGGGCAGCGGAGGCGGGCGGTGTCAGCCGGAACAGGACGACGACCACACCCGACCGAAGTCGGACCGCGATCCTCGCCCTGGAACAGGTCTGGGGGGTGGACCTGTCCGGATACGACCCGGACGGTCCCCTTCCGGACATCGACCCGGACCCCGGATCCCAGCTCGTCCAGGGCCGGGTGCGGCACGCCGATCCGCTGGCGCTCGCCGCCAAGTGGCGGGCGCTGTCGGAGGAGAAGGGGCTCTCCATCCGGCAGACCGTCATCGAGGCGACCGGGCGGCAGTCGTTCATCGGCACCCCGGAGGCGGTCGCCGGGGAGATGGCGCGTTTCGTACGGGACGAGGCCGCCGACGGCTTCATCCTGGTGCCGCATCTGACCCCCGGCGGGCTCGACGAGTTTGTGGACCGGGTGGTTCCGCTGCTCCAGGAGCGGGGCGTCTTCCGCACCGCGTACACGGGCCACACCCTCCGCGACCATCTGGGGCTTTCCCGCCCGGGCGCCCCGGAACAGCCGGTACCGGAGGCGGCCGCCCGGGGCCGGGGCCACGGGACCGGGCGCCAAGGGGAACCCGGCGGCCATAACGGTCGTCTCACCGGGTGCCCAGGGGAAGGGCGCACTGCCCCGGCGGCCGAAAGGTGCCGGGGCCATGTGGCGTGTGCCCGGTGGGTTTCCGAATTGTCCTCTTGCCCTTTGCGGTCGTGGCCGCGAATACTTCCGGGCAGCGCTTGTCAGGAGCACGTCGGAAATTCCCGTCCGGCGTGCTCGCTGACTGCGCCTCACGGGCCTGCCCACCCAAGCAGACCCCCGATTCCCTCGGAGGAAGAGTTGAGGATCAAGCGCACTACCCCCCACGGCTCCCGGGCGAGACGCATCGCACTCCTCGCCGCCACCTCCGCCCTGGTGGCCGGGACGGCGCTCGTCGCCCCCGCCGCCTACGCGGGGAACGACGCGGCCCGCACGTTCACCGCGGCCGAGGCCAAGGCGGCGGGCGACGCCGTCCTGGACGCCGATGTCGCGGGCACCGCCTGGTATGTCGACAAGGCGACCAACAACCTGGTCGTCACCGCTGACAGCACCGTCTCCCAGAGCGAGATAGCCAAGATCAAGGACGCGGCGGGCGCCAACGCCGACGCGATCGAGATCAAGCGCACCCCGGGCAAGATCAACAAGCTGATCTCCGGCGGCGATGCGATCTACGCGAGTAGCTGGCGCTGCTCGCTCGGCTTCAACGTACGCAACAGCAGCGGGGCGAACTACTTCGTCACCGCCGGCCACTGCACCGACGGTGCGGGCACCTGGTGGTCGAACTCCGGCAAGACCACCACCATCGGCCCGACGTCCGGCTCCAGCTTCCCGACCAACGACTACGGTCTGGTCCGGTACAGCGGCTCCGTCACCCCCCAGGGCACCGTCGGCAGCCAGGACATCACCCGCGCCGCCAACCCCACCGTCGGCCAGACGGTCACCCGGCGCGGCAGCACCACCGGCATCCACAGCGGCCGGGTCACGGCGCTGAACGCCACCGTCAACTACGGCGGCGGCGACATCGTGTACGGCATGATCCAGACCACCGTCTGCGCCGAGCCCGGCGACAGCGGCGGCCCCCTGTACGCCGGTTCCACCGCCCTCGGCCTCACCTCCGGCGGCAGCGGCAACTGCTCCTCCGGCGGCACCACCTTCTTCCAGCCGGTCGTCGAGGCGCTGAACGCGTACGGCGTGAGCGTCTACTAAGAGGACACGGTCGGCGCACCGATCGACGCACACCCCCGCCCGGGCCCTCCGGGCGGGGGTTTTCCGGTTTTCCACAGGCCTCCCAGGTCGGGCGGAGCGGGACTATCGTGGACATCGATACCCCAGGTGGGGCATCGCTCGCGATACGGACGGCAGGTGGCCGTGATGCTCGATGCACTCGTGACAGTGGTGGTGATCCTGGCCTGTGCCGGAGTCGTCTGCGCCATGGCGGCGGCCCGCGTGGTCAAGCAGTACGAGCGGGGGGTGGTCTTCCGGCTCGGGAGGCTCCGCTCGGATATCCGGGGGCCCGGCTTCACCATGATCGCTCCGGCCTTCGACCGGCTCCGCAAGGTGAACATGCAGATCGTGACGATGCCCGTGCCCGCCCAGGAGGGCATCACCCGCGACAACGTGACCGTGCGGGTCGACGCGGTCGTCTACTTCAAGGTCGTGGACCCGGCCGAGGCGATCATCGCGGTCGAGGACTACCGCTTCGCGGTCTCCCAGATGGCCCAGACCTCGCTGCGTTCGATCATCGGCAAGAGCGATCTGGACGATCTGCTCTCCAACCGGGAGAAGCTCAACCAGGGGCTGGAGCTGATGATCGACAGCCCGGCCGTCGGCTGGGGCGTCCACATCGACCGCGTCGAGATCAAGGACGTGTCGCTGCCGGAGACCATGAAGCGGTCGATGGCCCGCCAGGCGGAGGCCGACCGGGAGCGCCGGGCCCGGGTGATCAACGCCGACGCGGAGCTCCAGGCGTCGAAGAAGCTCGCCGAGGCCGCCGCGCAGATGTCCGAGACCCCGTCCGCCCTCCAGCTGCGGCTGCTCCAGACGGTGATGGCGGTCGCCGCCGAGAAGAACTCCACGCTGGTCCTGCCCATTCCGGTGGAGCTGCTGCGCTTCCTGGAGCGGGGCCAGCAGCCCGCGGAGGCGGCCCGGGCGAACGGCGGCGGCGCCAAGGAACCGGTGTCCGCCGGACAGTCCGCCGGTCAGGAATCGGTGTCCGCCGGGCAGGAGGCGGTCCCGCCCGCTCCGGCCGTCCCCAGGCTGACGGAGCGCGAACCGGAGCATGAAGCGGAGCGTGTCGTGGAGCGCTGACCCGCGCATCAATCCCGTGCCCGCGTGCCCGTTCGAGGCGCGCGGGCACCGTCATGTCCTGATATGAGGATCCACGCTCCATAAATTTCACGCAGACGACGTGAACGCGGTCTTGTGCGCCCCCTGCTGCGCTGGGAATACTCGGCGGCGCAATTTGGCATGGACGCGCTCCCGCACGGGCAGGCGCGCCCCGTGTCGTACGCCCTCCGGGCCGGGCACCCCACTGCCGACGGCCCAACCCCCCACTGGAGGACCGAGAGTTGAAGCACCGCCGCATACCCAAGCGCCGTGCCGCCATCGCCGGGGCCGGAGCCGTGGCTCTGGCCGCCGCCGCCCTCACCTTGCAGAACGCCAACGCCGCCCCCACCGAGCCGCAGCCCCACACGCTCTCGGTGAGCTCCGCGGGCAAGCTCGCGAACACCCTCACGTCGGCGCTCAAGAGTGACGCCGCCGGTTCGTACTACGACGCCAAGGCCAAGAAGCTCGTGGTCAACGTGGTGAACAAGGCCGCCGCCGAGCGGGTCCGCGACGCGGGCGCCGAGGCCAAGGTGGTCGAACACACGCTGGCCCAGCTGAAGCAGGCGCGCACCACCCTGAAGGACAAGGCGACCATTCCCGGCACCTCGTGGTCAATCGACCCCAGAGCCAACAAGGTCGTCGTCACCGCGGACAGCAGCGTCAAGGGCAGCCGGATGGCCACGCTCGACAAGGTCGCCAAGAGCCTGGGCGACAAGGTCGAGGTGAAGCGCTCGGCCGGTAGGTTCTCCACCTTCCTCGCGGGCGGCGACGCCATCTGGGGCGGTGGCGGGCGCTGCTCGCTGGGGTTCAACGTGGTCAAGGACGGCCAGCCGTACTTCCTGACCGCCGGTCATTGCACCGAGTCCATCAAGAGCTGGTCCGACGCGCAGGGCGGTGACGAGATCGGGGCCAACGAGGGGAGCGACTTCCCCGGGAACGACTACGGCCTGGTCAAGTACACCAAGGACGTCGCGCACCCGAGCGAGGTGAACCTCTACAACGGCGACAGCCAGGCCATCTCCAAGGCCGGTGAGGCCACCGTCGGCCAGAAGGTGACCCGCAGCGGCTCCACCACCCAGGTGCACGACGGCGAGGTCACCGGCCTGGACGCCACCGTCAACTACCAGGAGGGCTCGGTCAGCGGGCTCATCAAGACCAACGTCTGCGCCGAGCCCGGCGACAGCGGCGGCGCGCTCTTCGCGGGCGACACGGCGCTCGGTCTGACCTCCGGCGGCAGCGGTGACTGCTCCTCGGGCGGCGAGACGTTCTTCCAGCCGGTGCCGGAGGCGCTGGAGGCGTACGGCGCCAAGATCGGCTGACACGCCGACAGCTGTAGCCCGGCAGCTCTCCCGCGGCACGCGCCCGCACAGGGACAGGCCCCCGGACACCCGTGGACGGTGTCCGGGGGCCTTCGCTTCGCTCAGCCCCTGGGGCGCGCAGACCTCAGAACTCGTAGAGCTGGGTCACGGCCGCGTTCTTGAGGCAGTTGTTGGCGAAGGTGTGCTCGTACGACACCCGCTGACCGTCCCAGATGCCCTCCGCGGTGACGGTCACCGGCCGCCACTCCTTGGTGCACATCCGGCCGGACTCGGTCGCCTCGGTCAGCGTGGAGAACTCGCCGTTCACGGCGCGCAGTTCGGCGCAGGCTCGGGCGGGCGCCGGGTGGGTACCCGTGGGGGTGGGCTGACAGCTGAGCGTCACCGCGCGCTGCACGGCCACCGAGGACGCGTCGTCGGGTCCGTAGCCGACGGTGAGGACCAGCGCGGAGGGCGGGTACAGGCTCTTCGGCGTCGCAGGCTCGGCGTGTGCCGTGCCGCTCGCCCCCAGCCCGAGCGCGGCGCTCATGGCCAGCGCGGCTCCGAGGCCGCCGATCGCCCTTGTCGTCTTCCGCATATCGAACACTCCCTTGCTCGTGATTGCAGATACCGGACGGAGTTCTACGCCCCGCGCATCGGGAACGCACGTTGATCGAGCACTTCCGGTCGCCGCACGTAGTCATCCGGTGGCTCATTGTCGCGTGTGCACGGTGTGGCCCAGGGGAACGCCGCGTGTCGACCGGGTGCGGCCAGGTGTGCGGGCCGGGGGAGTGTGATCGGTGGGCCGTCTTGTCGAACGACAGTTCAGCGGCGCTCGAATCGATTCAAACGCGCTCGTTCGAGGGGTGTCCCGGGAGTGCCGGTGCGTGAGTGACGGCAGAGCGAGAATCTGCCAGGGCAAGCCGACCGTAACGGGACGAGTCAGTCGAGTCCGCCGCTGAGCGGACCGGTGTGGCGGCCCCAGCCGTACGCGCGGTCGGCCCGCAGTCGCACCACCAGGCGGCGGTCCGCCACCATCGCGGCGCGGAACTCCTCCCAGTCCGGGTGGTCGCCCTGGATGGCGCGGTAGACCTCGACCAGCTCGTCGGCGGTGGCGTCGTGGGGGTCGGTCGTCACCGGTGTCAGCTCGGCGGTGCCCTCGGCCACCAGGTAGGAGAAGTGGTCGCCGCTGGTGACGTAGAAGCTCGCGCGCGGATCGCGGCGCAGATTGCGGGTCTTGGCGCGGTCTTCGGTGACCGAGATGCGGATGAGGTGCTCGGCCGGGTCGTAGCTGTAGGCGACGTTGGACAGCTGGGGGCGGCCGTCGCGCTTGAGGGTGACGAGCGCTCCGGTGCGCTGTTCCCGCAGCAGGTCGAGCAGGGTCGGCTCCGTCATGGTGATCAGGATACGGGCGTCGATGGCCGATTTCCCGGGATGCGACACGCGGAATGAAGGGGGGATTTGCGCGCTTATGGTGTATATGGAAGCGCCGCGAGGGGCGTCCGGTGTCCGCTCGATGTCACTCGCACCCTTGTTCGAGAATGGGGTTAAGGTGGGGGCCGGGGAGGACGAGCAGAGCAGGATCGGCCAGGGGGTGTGATCAGCAGGAGGTGCGGATGCCAGGCTTCACGCATCTGCACACCGCCTCCGGGTTCTCCATGCGGTACGGCGCCGCGCACCCGGAGCGGCTGGCGGCGTGCGCCGCCGAGCGCGGCATGGACGCCCTCGCGCTGACCGACCGCGACAGCCTCGCCGGAGCGGTGCGGTTCGCCCGGGCGAGTGAGGCCGCGGGGGTCAGGCCGCTCTTCGGGGTGGATCTGGCCGTCCGGGCGGAACCCCCGGACCCGGGGCGCACCGCCCGGCGGCGCACGCCGGTGCGCGGCGGGGCGTTCATCGACGAGTCCGCGCCCCGGGCGGTCTTCCTCGCCCGGGACGGCGCCGCCGGCTGGGCCGCGCTGTGCGGGCTGGTCTCCGCCGCCCACGCCGGGCTCGGCCACCCCGGCTCCGCCCGGACCAACGGCGACGGACCGCCCCTGCTGCACTGGGGCGATCTGCTGAGCGCCCCCGGGGCGCTCGCCCTGGTGACCGCGCTCCTCGGCCCGGACTCCGACGTCGGCCGCGCCTTGGCCGCCGGACGCCCCGACCGGGCCGCGCGGCTGCTCGCCCCCTGGCGCGAACTGTTCGGCGACGCGCTGCGGCTCGAGGCCGTGTGGCACGGCCGCTCCGGCACCGGGCCCGGCTCGCTGCGGCTGGCCGCCCGTACCGTCGGCTTCGCCGCCGACCAGGGCGTCCGGGCCGTCCTCAGCAACGCCGTCCGCTACGCCGACCCCGGCGGGGGCCCGGTCGCCGACGTCCTGGACTCCGCCCGCAGGCTCGTCCCCATCGACCCGCGCGACCCCGCCTCGCTCGACAGCGGGGAACGCTGGCTCAAGGGCCCGCGCGACATGGCGCGCGCCGCCGAGCGGATCGCGGAGGCGGCCGGACAGCGGCGGGACGGCGCGCACCGGCTGCTGGAGGAGACGGCGCGCACCGCCGCCGCGTGCCTGGTCGACCCCGAGGACCACATCGGCCTCGGCACCGTCCACTTCCCCGAACCGCGCCTGGTCGGTGCCGGGCGGCGGAGCGCCGAGCGGGTGCTGCGGTCGCGCTGCGCCGCCGCCATGGTGCTGCGCGGCTACGACCGCGACCGGGCGCGCTGGGAGCGGCTGGAGGACGAGCTGCGCACCATCGAACGGCTCGGCTTCGCCTCGTACTTCCTCACCGTCGCCCGGGTCGTGGACGACACCCGGGCGCTCGGGGTGCGGGTGGCCGCCCGCGGCTCCGGCGCGGGCTCCTTCGTCAACCATCTGCTCGGCGTCGCCCACGCCGACCCCGTGGCCTGCGGTCTGCTGATGGAGCGCTTCCTGTCGGTGCGGCGGGCCGCGCTGCCCGACATCGACATCGACGTGGAGTCGGCGCGCCGCCTCGACGTCTACCGCGCGATCTTCGACCGCTTCGGGGCGGAGCGGGTCGCGACCGTCTCGATGCCCGAGACCTACCGGGTGCGGCACGCCGTACGGGACGTGGGCGCCGCCCTCGGCATGGACCCGGCCGAGGTGGACCGGCTCGCCAAGTCCTTCCCGCACATCCGCGCCCGCGACGCGCGCGCGGCGCTCGCCGAACTGCCGGAGCTGAAAGAACTGCGAGAGGCGACGGCTGAGCAGGAACGATTCGGCAAGCTCTGGGAGCTGGTCGAGGCGCTCGACGGCCTGCCCCGCGGCATCGCCATGCACCCCTGCGGGGTGCTGCTCTCGGACGCCGGGCTGCTCGCCCGTACCCCCATCGTGCCGACCAGCGGCGAGGGCTTCCCCATGTCGCAGTTCGACAAGGACGACGTCGAGGAGCTGGGGCTGCTCAAGCTCGACGTCCTCGGTGTGCGCATGCAGTCCGCGATGGCGCACGCGGTCGCCGAGATCCGGCGGGCCACCGGGCAGACCGTCGACCTCGACGACCCCGCGCAGGTCCGGCCCGGCGACCCGGCGACGTACGACCTGATCCGCTCCACCGAGACGCTCGGCTGCTTCCAGATCGAGTCGCCCGGCCAGCGCGATCTCCTCGGACGGCTCCAGCCCGACTCCTTCCACGACCTCGTGGTCGACATATCGCTCTTCCGGCCGGGCCCGGTCGCCGCCGACATGGTGCGCCCCTTCATCGAGGCCCGGCACGGCCGCCGCCCCGCCCGCTATCCGCATCCGGACCTGGAGGACGCGCTGCGCGAGACCTACGGGGTCGTCGTCTTCCACGAGCAGATCATCAAGATCCTGTCGATCATGACCGGATGCGAACGGGACCTCGCCGACGAGGCGCGCCGCGCCCTGTCCGACCCCGAGCGGCAGGGCCGGGTGCGGGCCTGGTTCCACGCCGAGGCGGGTCGGCGGGGGTACTCGGCGGAGGTGCTGGGCCGCACCTGGGAGATCGTCGAGGCGTTCGGTTCGTACGGCTTCTGCAAGGCGCACGCGGTGGCCTTCGCGGTCCCCACGTACCAGTCCGCCTGGCTCAAGGCCCACCATCCGGCGGCCTTCTACGCGGGACTGCTCACGCATGACCCCGGGATGTACCCGAAGCGGCTGCTGCTGGCGGACGCGCGGCGGCGGGGCGTACCGATCCTTCCGCTCGATGTGAACCGGTCGGGCTCCGAGTATCGGATCGAACTGGTGTCCGAGAATGGTGATGTCGGCGTCCGGCTGGCGCTGAGCGACGTCCACGGCATCAGCGAGGCCGAGACACGGCGGATCGCCGCCGGTCAGCCCTACTCCTCGCTCCAGGACCTGTGGCTGCGCGCCCACCCCGGACGGCCCGTCGCCGAACGGCTGGCCCAGGTCGGGGCGTTGGACGCGTTCGGTACGGGCCGCCGCGACCTGCTGCTGCACATCGCCGAACTGCACCGGCAGCGCGCCGGGACCCATGACGAGGGCCAGCTGCCGCTGGCCGAAACCGGCCCGCCCGCCCCCGCCGGGCTGCCCGACCTCGACGACGGCGAACGCCTCGGCGCCGAGCTGGGCATCCTCGGCATGGACGTCTCCCGCCATCTGATGGCCGACCACCGGGCCTTCCTGGACGAGCTGGGCGCGATGCCAGCGAAGCGGCTGCGGTCGGCCCGGCACGGGGAGACGGTGCTCGTCGCGGGCGCCAAGGCCGCCACCCAGACCCCGCCGATCCGCTCCGGCCGCCGGGTCATCTTCACCACCCTGGACGACGGCACGGGCCTGGTCGACTGCGCCTTCTTCGACGACAGCCACGCCGCCTGCGCGCACACCGTCTTCCACTCCTGGCTGCTGCTGGTGCGCGGCGTCGTCCAGCGCCGCGGCCCGCGCAGCCTCAGCGTCGTCGGCTCGGCCGTCTGGAACCTCGCCGAACTGGCCCGGCTGCGCAGCGAAGGCGGACTGGAAGCGGTCGCCGCCGAGCTGGCGGGCGCGAGCCCGGAGGAGGTCGGGGCCGACTCCGGCCGCCGCATCCAGCTGTCCACCGGCTACGCCATGCACCCCTGGGCCGACCTCCGGCCCGCGGGCGACCAGTCCGCCACCGGCCGCAAGCTGTGGCACTCGAGCCCGGGGAGCGCGGGATGAGCACGAAACCGACCGACGACCCCCCGCCCCCGACGGCCGCCGTCACCCCGGCACCGCCTCCGCACGATGCCCCGGCGGGGATGCCCCCGCCCATGTCCGCACCGGCACCGGTGACGCGTACGGCCGCCCCGCGCGGTGGCCCCGCCGCGGCATGCGCTCCGGCGGCCGAGGGCGGTGCGCCGAGCGGATCCGAGCCGGGTCCCGGCCCGGATCCGGGGCCGGGTGGTGGCTCCGAGGCCGCGCCTCGTCCGGCGGCCGGGGGCGACGCGCATGTCCTGTACGTGCGGTTCCAGGCCGACGCCCCGCTCGCCGAGGACGTCTATCAGGGGCTGCTCGCGCTGCTCGGCGAGGTGACGCCCGTCGTGGAGGCGCTGCCGCCCGATGCCGCGCTCGCCGATGTCCGGGGTGCGCTGCGGTACTTCGGGCGGGACGCGGCGGGGCTCGCGGAGATCGTACGGGTACGGGCGCTGGCCCGGTACGGCGTCGACTGCACCGTGGGCGTCGCCGCCAACCCCATGCTCGCCCGCATGGCCGCCCACGACGCCCCGCCGAACACGCCCGGCGCGGTCCGTACCGTCCCCGATGACCCCGACGCCGTCGCCGGTTTCCTGGCCCGTAAGCCGCCCATCGCCCTGCCCGGCGTGGGCGCCGCGACCGCCAGGGCCCTGTGCGCGTACGGGCTCGACAGCACCGAGCGGATCGCCGCCGCGCCGCTGGCCACGCTCCAGCGGATCCTCGGCGCGGCGACCGCGCGCCGGGTGCACGCCTGGGCGCACGGCATCGACCCCGCGCCCGTCAGCCCGAACGCCCCCGCCCGCGCCATGGGCGCCGAACACCGTTTCGACCACGATGAGCTGGACCCGGTCCGGCGGCGCCGGGCGCTGCTGACGCTCGCCGACGGGCTCGGGATCCGGCTGCGGACGAGCGGGCAGATCGCGGCCCGGCTCGGCCTCACCGTCCGGTACGCCGACGGCTCCTCGACGACCCGCTCCCGGACCCTGACCGAGCCGACCGCCCACACCCCGGTGCTGACCGCAGCCGCGTACGCGCTGCACGACGCGCTCGGGCTCCAGCGGGCCCGGGTGCGGTCCGTCGCGCTGCGGGCCGAGGGGCTGATGGGCGCCGAACTCGCCTCCCACCAGCTGTCCTTCGACGCCGAGGACGACAAGGCCCGCCGGGCGGAGGCCGCCGCCGACCAGGCGCGGGCCCGCTTCGGGGCGTCCGCGGTCCGGCCCGCCGGGTTCCTGGACGTCGCGTAAGGCCGGACGTCGCGTAAGGCCGGACGTCGCGTAAGGCCGGACGTCGCGTAAGACCTGGACGTCGCGTAAGGGCTACGTGAACCTTTCTTCACCGGCCGATGGCTGGAAGTCTTCGCTACTCGCACGTAATTTGATCCCCGCGCCACACGCTTGTGATCCGGGTCACAGGGTGCGCCGTCAGTGCAACTCCACCCCCACCGCGAGGAGTTCATGTGATGCTGCCCTGGAGGAACATCCGCACCTTCCTGCCCGCCCTGACCCTGGCGGTCGCGGCGGCGACCGCGGCCCCCGCCGCCGCGGCCGCCCAGTCGTCGCAGACCACCGCCAGCGGCTGGAACGACTACTCCTGCAAGCCCTCCGCCCAGCACCCCCGGCCCGTCGTCCTCGTCCACGGCACCCTCGGCAACTCCGTCGACAACTGGCTCGGCCTCGCCCCGTACCTGGTGGACCGCGGCTACTGCGTCTTCTCCCTCGACTACGGCCAACTCCCCGGCGTGCCCTTCTTCCACGGGCTCGGCCCCGTCGACCGGTCCGCCGGGCAGCTGTCGTCGTACGTCGACCGGGTGCTCGCTGCCACCGGAGCCGCCGAGGTCGACATGGTCGGCCACTCCCAGGGCGGGATGATGCCCCGCTACTACCTGAAGTTCCTGGGCGGCGCGGCCAAGGTGAACGCCCTGGTGGGCCTCGCCCCGTCCAACCACGGCACGACCCTGTCCGGGCTGACGAAGCTGCTGGACCTCTTCCCGGGCCTCGGCGACGCCGTCGCCAAGGCGGCCCCGGGGCTGATGGACCAGGTGGCCGGGTCGGACTTCCTGAACCGGCTCAACGCGGGCGGCGACACCGTTCCCGGGGTGCGCTACACCGTCATCGCCACCCGGTACGACGAGGTGGTCACGCCGTACCGCAGCCAGTTCCTGACCGGCCCGGACGTCAAGAACGTCGTGCTCCAGGACCTGTGCGCCTCCGACCTGTCCGAGCACCTGACCATCGGGCTGACCGACGGCCTCGCCTTCCACGAGGCCGCCAACGCCCTCGACCCGGCGCACGCCACCCCGACGACCTGCGCCTCGGACGACTGACGCGGGGGTCGACTCGGGCCCTCCGGCGTAACACCATGGGCCGCATGACCGGATTCGCGTCGTTCCTCGGGCTGTGTCTGCTGATCACGATCACGCCCGGCCTGGACACCGCCGTGGTGATCCGCAGCGCGCTGCGCGGCGGGCGTGCGGCCGGGCTGCGCACCGCGCTCGGCTGCGCGGCCGGGCTGTTCGTGCACGCGACGGCGGTCGCCTTCGGCCTGGCGGAACTGCTGCTGCGCAGCGACGCGGCCTTCGAGGCGGTCAAGCTGGCGGGTGCCCTGGTGCTGGTCGTCCTCGGCGGGCGCTCGCTGTGGTCCGCCTGGCGGTCGCCCGGCGCGGCCGACCCCGGTCCCGTCGAGGAGCGCCCCGGGGTGCCGCGCGGCGGCAACCCCTTCACCGAGGGGCTGCTGACCAACCTCACCAACCCGAAGGCGACGCTGTTCTTCGTGGCGGCCCTGCCCCAGTTCGTCCCCGCGGACCGCGCGGCCCAGGCGGTGCCGATCGCCCTGGGCCTCGCGGCGGTCGCCGTGCTGTTCCAGTTCGCCGGGCTCGGCCTCACCGCCTGGGCCGTCCACCGTCTCCGCCATCTCCTCCGTTCCCGCCGGGTGCGGCGGGCTCAGGACACCCTGCTGGGGGCCGCCCTGATCGGGCTCGGAGTGCGGGTGGCGACGGAGTAGCCCGCGCGGGCCATGCGGGGTATTCGGCTTGCCCGGCGGATTCGGCTTATTCGGAGATCAGCTCGACCTCGACGTTGCCCTTCGTCGCCTTCGAGTACGGGCACACCTGGTGCGCCTGCTCGACCAGCTTGCGGCCGGTCTCGTTCTCCAGCTCGCCCGGCAGCTCGACGCGCAGCGTCACCTTGAGGGCGAAGCCGCCGTCCGACTCGTCCTTGCCGATGCCGACCTCGGCGGTGACGGAGATGTCCTTGGTGTCCACCTTGGCCTGGCGGCCTACGAGGCCGAGCGCGCTCGCGAAGCAGGCGGCGTAGCCCGCGGCGAACAGCTGCTCCGGGTTGGTGCCCTGACCGTCGCCGCCGAGGGCGGGCGGCATGGCGAGGGGCAGGTCGAGCCGCCCGTCGGAGCTGACGGCGCGTCCGTCGCGGCCGTTCGCCGTGGCCACCGCGGTGTAGAGCGCATCCATGAAGACCAATCCCTTTCGAGTCCCGGTGGCCGGGGGAGTCCGGCCGGGGTCCGGCAGTGGCCCAAGTAGAGCACACAATTAAATTGCGCACAACTAAGAGGTACGCTGGTCATATGTCACCTCAGCCCGACCCGCTTCCCGCGCCGAGCGGAGCCGTCACGGCGGACGATCCGCTCCGGCTCGACCTTCAGCTCTGCTTCGCCCTGCACGCCGCCTCGCGCGCGTTCGGCGGCATCTACCGACGGGTGCTGCGCGACACGGAGCTGACGTACCCGCAGTACCTGGCGCTGCTGGTGCTGTGGGAGCACGGCGAGATGCCGGTCAAGCAGCTGGGCGAGTTCCTGCGGCTGGACTCGGGTACCCTCTCGCCGCTGCTCAAGCGCATGCAGTCGGCCGGACTCGTCACGCGCGAGCGCAGCGCGCACGACGAGCGCTCGGTGACGGTCCGGCTGACGGCGGAGGGCGAGGCGCTCAAGGAGCAGGCCCGCGAGGTCCCCCTGAAGGTGATCCGGTCGACCGGCCTGGACCACGACGAGCTGGCCGATCTGCGGTCACGGGTTCAGCGGCTGACGGCGGCGCTCGACGCGGCGCTGGCCGACGAAGAGGACTGAGCGTCCTCCCCGCCGGAGCCGTCAGGCGGGCTTCTCCCCGGACTCGGACTCGGACCCGGACCCGGAGTCGGCGCCGGGGGCGCGGGTGCGCCGGAAGGTCTGGAAGCACGGGGCCGCGGCCGCCAGGGCCAGCGGGATCAGCAGCAGGACGCCGGAGAGGACGAGGACGGTCGCGGTGATCGCCGTGCTGCCGACGGCCGCCCACCACAGGACCGTACGGCGCGGCAGCAGCATCAGCGCCGCCAGCAGCCCGGCCAGGGTGACCGCGGCCAGGCACGTGGAGGTCGCGCGCATCAGCCCGTCGAGTCCCGCCGCGCCGCCCGCCGCCGATGCCCCGACCGCCACGCCCCCGGCGGCGAGCACGGCCAGGCTGCGCCGCGGCACTTCGCCGGGCGCACCGCCGCGGGCCAGCCACCGGGGCGCGGCGCCGTCGCGGGCGAGGGCGGCACCGAGCCGGGCGGCGCCCGCGACATAGGAGTTGACGGCGCCGAAGGTGAGGAACAGCGCCGCGACGGCGGCCACCGCGCGCGCCGCGCCGCCCACGCTGCGGGTCAGCAGCGCGGTCAGCGGGGTGTCGGTGGCCGCCGCGGCCGGGCCGAGCGCGCCGACCGTCACGATCGCGAGCCCCAGGTACAGCACGCTGACCACGGCGAGCGTGAGCGCGGTGACGCGCGGCAGATCGCGCCGCGGATCGGCGAATTCCGCGGACAGATGGCTGGCCGCCTCCCACCCCGCGAACGCGAAGAAGAGTACCCCCGCCGCCGAGCCGACCGAGCCCCAGCCGCCCGGCATGAACGGCGTGAAGTGCGCGGCGCGCATCTGCGGCGCCGCCGCGAGGACCGCCGCCGGCAGCAGCGTCGTCAGCAGCCCGACCAGCAGCAGCTGCACCCGGCTGGACAGCCGCAGCCCGTGGCGGTTGGCGGCGAAGGCGGCCGCCAGGACGAGCGCGGCGACGGCCGCCGTCCCCGTGCCGCCCCAGCCCGCGGCGGCCGTGACGTACTGCCCGCCGATCCACGCGGCCGCGACCACCCCGAGCGGTACGGCCCCGTAGAACCACCACCCCACGACCGCCGCCGCGCGTGGCCCGACGGCGCGGTGGACGTACGTGGCCACCCCGCCGCCGTCCGGGAACCGGGCGCCGAGCGCCGCGAAGCACGCGGCGACCGGCACGCTCGTCACCAGCAGGGCGACCCAGGCCACCACCGAGGCGGGCCCGGCGGCCGCGGCCGCGAGGGCGGGCAGCGCGAGCACCCCGGGCCCGAGGACGGCGCCCGCGTACAGGGCGGTGCCGCCCCCGGTGCCGAGGCGGCGGGGTGCTGGGGGAGATGGCGGAGGAGGAGCGGACGTTCTGGTGCTTTGCGCGGTCATGACCGGGGAAGCCAGTCACCCGGACGACCATATGACGGCTCCGCCGAATGAAATTCGGTGGAACTGGGATCATGCCTGACATGGACGAACTTGATGCGGCGATCGTCCGCGAACTCCAGCGCGATGCACGCCAGGCCAACCGCGAACTCGCCCGTACCCTCGGCATCGCCCCCTCCACCTGCCTGGAGCGGGTCCGGGGACTGCGCAACCGCGGCGTGATCACCGGCTATCGGGCGACGGTCGACCTGCGCGCCCTGGGCCGCCCGGTCCAGGCCCTCGTCTCGGTCCGGATCCGGCCGTTGAGCCGGGAGGTCATCGAGGGGTTCAAGGCGTACCTGGTCACGCTGCCCGAGGTGCTGTCGGTGTATGTGGTCGCGGGCGGCGACGACTTCCTGGTCCATGTGTCGGTGGCCGACGTGGACCGGCTGCACGCCTTTCTGATGGACCGTCTCTCGGGGCGCAAGGAGGTCGTGGACTTCCGCAGTTCGATCATCTACCAGCATGTGGCGGGCGAGGTGATCACCGAATTGTGACCGCCGAACGGTGGTCACCGAAGGGGTCGGCGTCGCGGGGCACGGAAGACGAATGATTGAGCCGTGTTGTGTGCGTGGAAGGTGTCAGGCATGACCGGAACTCATCCCCGCGCGGGCGCCGACAAGGCCCGCAAGTCCGCCATCGACCTGGTCGAGACCTTCCTCGACCCCGGCAGCCGGCGCGGCTGGGACGAGCCGGTCGAGATCACCACGACCGACCCCGACTACCGGGCCGACCTGGAGCGGGCCCGCGAGCGCACCGGGCTCGACGAGTCGGTTATCACGGGCGAGGGGCGCATCGAGGGGCGCCGGGTCGCCTATGTGGCCTGCGAGTTCCGCTTCCTCGCGGGCTCGATCGGGGTCGCGGTGGGGGAGCGGCTGGTCCGCGCCGTCGAGCGCGCCACGGCGGAACGGCTCCCGCTGCTGGCCGCCCCGGCGTCCGGCGGGACCCGGATGCAGGAGGGCACGGTCGCCTTCCTCCAGATGGTGAAGGTGGCGGCGGCGATAACCGACCACAAGGCCGCGGGCCTGCCGTACCTGGTGCACGTACGCCACCCCACCACCGGCGGTGTCCTCGCCTCGTGGGGCTCCCTGGGTCATGTCACCGCCGCCGAACCGGGAGCCCTCATCGGCTTCATGGGCCCGCGGGTGCACGAGGCCCTGTACGGCGAGGAGTTCCCGGCGGGCGTGCAGGTCGCCGAGAACCTGATGAACCACGGCCTGATCGACGCGGTGCTCCCGACGAGCCGCCTCGCGGAGGTCGCGGCGCGGGTGTTGCGGGTGCTGTGCGGCGACCAGACCCCGCCGCCCCGGCCCGCCGGGGCCGGTTTTCGGCCAGACGCGGAGCCGGGCCCCGCGCCCGGCCGTACGGCGGTCGGGGCCGCCGGGGCCACGGCGGTCGGGCCCTCGGCCGAGGAGTCGATCCGGGCCTCGCGGCGGGAGGACCGGCCCGGGGTGCGGGATCTGCTGCGGGTCGCCGCGGAGGACGTGAGTCCGCTCAGCGGGACCGGCGCCGGGGAGCACGATCCGGGGCTGTTGCTCGCCCTGGCGCGGGTCGGCGGGGTGCCCTGTGTGGTGCTCGGGCACAACCGGCGCGGGCGCCGCGGCGGTGAGCGCGCGTCGACCGAGGGGCAGCCGCTGGGACCCGCCGGGCTGCGGACCGCGCGGCGCGGGATGCGCATCGCGGCCGAGCTGGGGCTGCCGCTGCTCACCGTCATCGACACCGCCGGCGCGGCGCTCAACCGCGAGGCCGAGGAGGGCGGGCTGGCGGGGGAGATCGCCCGGTGTCTCGCGGACATGGTCACGCTGCCCGCGCCCACCCTCTGCCTGCTGCTCGGCCAGGGCGCGGGCGGGGCCGCGCTCGCGCTGCTGCCCGCCGACCGGGTCGTGGCCGCGCGGCACGCCTGGCTGTCGCCGCTGCCGCCCGAGGGCGCGTCCGCCATCCTCCACCGGACCACGGAGCGGGCGTACGAGGTCGCCGACCGGCAGGGGGTGCGCTCCGCCGACCTGCTGGCCGACGGCATCGTCGACCGCGTCGTGGAGGAGGACGGCGACGAGCGGGAGGGGTTCCTCGGGCGCCTCGGGCACATCCTGGGCGCCGAACTCGCCGCCCTCCGCGCCCAGGACCCCGAGGAGCGGCTCGCCGCCCGCCGGGCCCGGCACCGCCGCATCGGGCTGCCGAGTTGATGGCGTAACAGGGCCAAACGGGCGCGTCGGCCAGCCGAATTGGCAGTCTTAGGCATGCCTAACCTAATCTCGGCTCGTGAACGAGAATGATCTCGACACGGCACCCCGGCCGTCCTCCACCCCTGCCCCTGCCCACTCCGCGCCCATCCGCCTTCTCGCCCTCAACCCGACCGACTCCGTCACCGAAGGCTTCCTCCCCGCCGCCGCCCGCCTCGGGCTCGCCGTCACCCTGCTCACCGACCAGCCCGAGGCGCACGAGCGCGCGTACGCCCGCCACGCGGACCGCGGCGGACAGCTCCCCGCCACGCTCGACGTCGCCCCCTGCGACGTACGGGACTTCCGCGAGGTCATCAGCCGGATCGCCGCCGCCCCGGACGGCCGACGGCCCCGCGCCGTCTTCACCAACAGCGACCACCTCCAGACCCAGGCCGCCCTCGCCGCCGCCTACTTCGACCTCCCCGGCAAGGACTGGCGCGCCGCCCTCCGCACCAAGAACAAGGCCGAGCTGCGCCGCGCCCTCGCCGCGGCCGGTGCCGACACGGTCTGGTCCACCGAACTCGGCACCGGCGACGACCCGTCCACCCTCGCCGACCTCGACGCGCCCTTCCCCTGCGTCGTCAAGCCGCGCGAGGGCGTGGCCAGCGAGGACGTCGTCCTCGTCGGCGACGCGGCCGAACTCGTCCGCAGCTGCCGCGACATACGCGCCCACCGGCCCGACGCGGCGCTGGTGATCGAGGAGTACCTGCACGGCGAACTGCGCACCCTCGAAACCCTCGGCGACGGCCGCACCCTCCACGTCCTCGGCGCCTTCCGCACCGACGTCTCCCCGCCCCCGCACTTCATCGAGGAGCGGCTGCACCTCCTGCCCGCCCCGCCCCCACAGCCCCACACCGGCCAGGTGCTGGCCCAACTCCGGGCGCTGGGAGTAGGATTCGGCGCTTGCCACACCGAATACGTCGTCCAGGGCGACCGGGCCCGCCTCATCGAGGTGAACTACCGTGCCATCGGCGACCAATGCGACCTGGTGCTCGCCGAACTCCTCGGCATCCCGCTCTTCGAGCACATCCTCCGCACCCACCTCGGCGAACCGCTCCCGCCCGACCTCGGCGCCCGCACGGACGGCCGGGTCCGCATGGAGTACGTCATGGCCGATCGTCCCGGCCGCCTCGTGGCCGCCCCGGCGGCGGCCGTGACCGAACGCGACGGTGTACGGCTCGACTACCGCCCGCTGCGTGAGATCGGCGAGGAACACCCCCTCTACCGCACCAACCGCGACTTCCTCGGCGTCCTCCGCGCGACCGGCACCGACCAGGGGCGGATCGACGCGGCCGTGACGGAGTTCCTGGCGGCCCACCGGTGGGAGATCGCGTCATGAGCCGCGCGGAAGGGGAGGTGGCCGAGGAGGAACTCCTCGGCCGGGTGCTCGACACCCTGCTCCGGGAGGACGCGTACCACCTGCGCACCCGCGCCCGCACCGTACGCCGCGCCGACGGCGACTGGCTGCGCATCGCGCTGCGGGAGGGCGGGACCGTGCTGCTGCCGGTGGAACCGGACGGCTTCCAGTGCGACATCCGCGCCCGCCGCCCGGTGAGGCTGGAATGCGAGTCGCCACCCCCGGCCGGGGTGTCCGGCCCTGAGCCGGGCTCGAATGGCCCGCCGCTCCCCGCCGCCGGTGGCCTCGGCGAGGGCCGTGCGGCGTCCCCCCGGGCCGGGGGCTCAGGCCCCGGGTCCGCCCGCGCCGGGCACATCGCGGGGGGTCCCGGTGCTGCCGGAGCTGAGGACGGCGCCTCGCCGCAGTCCGTCGCGGCGGGTTCCGGCGGGCCGCACCGTGCCGTCGCCGAACCCGGATCGGGCGGTACGGAAGTGGGCCACGCGACGCAGCCACCGGCTGGGAGCCCCGGCTCCGAGCCCGCCCGCGCCGGACGGTCCGGCGGGCACGCGGCCGCGTCGGGTGGCGCGGGTGCCGGTGGGTGCGATGCGGGGGATGGCGGTGGCGCGCCCGCGCGGGCGGACCGTGCCGGTCCGCGCCCCGTCGCGGCGTGCCCGGACGGGGCGACGCGTGCGGCCGAGCCGGACCCGGGCCGCGCTGACGGCGGTACCGGCGAGGGCCGCGCGGCGCATACCGGCGGCCCAGGGCTCGGCGCGGTGTCCGGGACCGTGGCCCCGGCCGTCGTGGTGCGGGGGCTCGACGGCGTGCTCGGGCGGTTGCGGGGGGCCGTGGCGCCCGAGAACCAGGAGCTGTACGACGTGTTCGTGGGGGAATGCCACCGCGCGCTCGACGCCACGCGGCTGCACGACCGCGTCCGGCCCGGTGTCGTCCGGGGGCTGGCCGCGCGGTACGGGGAGGCCGGGCGGTGGGCCGGGATGGGCGGGGGCGTCGCGTACGACACGCTGGCCGCCTTCCGCGATCACCCCGTCTACCCCACCAGCCGCGGACGGTCCGTGTTCGGTGAGGACGACCTGCGCGCCCACGCGCCCGAGTTCGCGCCCGCCTTCGCGCTGCGCTGGCTCGCGCTGCCGCGCGCGGCGGTCGGCGGGGATCCGGGGCGGCTGCCCGCGTGGTGGCCGCGGCCCGGGGAGCTGGGGCTGCCCGGGGGGCTCGACGCCGACCATGTCGCGCTGCCCGTGCATCCGCTCACCGTCGGCCGCTCCCTCGACGTCGCCCTCGACGCGACCGGGCTGCGCGGGCGGGCGCGGCTCGCCGAGCGGCCGTGGCTGGACGTACGGCCCACGCTGTCGATGCGGACCGTCGCCGTCGCCGACGATCCGCTCATCCACCTCAAGCTGCCGCTCACCACCGCGACCCTGGGGCTGCGCAACCGGCGGACCGTCAAGCCGGGCACACTTCTCGACGGCGAGGTGGCGCAGCGGCTGACGGAGGCGGTGATCGCGCGCGAGCGGCGGTTCACGGACACCGTGCTGCTCGCCGACGAGACCACCCATCTGCACGCCGGGCACGAGCTGTTGGCCACGCTGGTCCGCCGCTATCCGCCGGGTCTGGAGAACGCGCAGGTCGTGCCGTTGGCCGGGCTGCTGGCCCGCACCCCGGACGGCGCGCTCGTGGCGGACGTGCTCGCCGAGCGGTACTACGGCGGGGACCTGTTCGCCCTGCTCGACGCGTACCTCACCCTCCTCTTCGACTTCCACACCACCCTCTTCGCCTACGGCATCGCCCTGGAGTCGCATCAGCAGAACACCTCCCTCGTCTTCGACGACACCGGCGGTCCGGCCACCCCACGGCTGCGGCTGCTCATCAAGGACCACGACGGGCCGCGGGTCCACGCGATCCGGCTCGCCGCGATGATCGGCGGGGCCGACGCCGCGGACCTGTGCGGATTCGACGACCGCCGCATCCTGACGGGCGGCGACGGGCCGGTGGCGGACGTGTTCACCACCATCACCGTCCATCTGTGCGCCGCCGCGCTCGCCTTCGAACTGGCCGCCCTCGGCCGCGCGCCCCTGGACGCCGTGCTGCGGAAGCTGCGCGCCCGGCTCACCGAGGCCGTCGAACGGACCGGCGCGGTCTACCCGGGGGCGGCCGCCGCCGTGCTGCGCGCCCGGGTGCTGGACGCGGACCGGCTGCCGGTCAAGGCGATGGTGACCGCGGGCACGCTGTTCACCAAGGCCCGGTCGGGCGCCGCCGACGTCAACAAGCACTACGTGACCGGGCCCAACTACCTTCTGCGGGGTCGCGGCAGATGACGGCCCCGACCTCCTTATCCCTCCACACCTCTCCTCTCCGCACCCGCTGGAGCCGCTCCATGCCAACGACCTCCTCGCCCACCTCCGCGGTCTCGCCCGCCGCGCCGGCCCCGCCCGCCGCGGCGCTGGTCTCCGCCGACCACGCGACCGCCCACACCCTGCTCAACTGTCTGCTGCGCGAGGTGTCGGGCCCGGAACACCAGACCGTCGTGGCCGGCGACGGCGGGCTGCGGCTGCGGCTGCCCCGCAGCGGGGTGCTGCTGCGGGTGGGGCTGCGCCGCACGTCGCTGATCGGCGCGCACCGGTTCACCGGACCGGTCAGCGAACAGCGCGACGGCATCTGGGCGGAGGTCTCCTGGCGCGGCCTGGCCGAGCGCATCCAGCGGGAACTCCAACTGCGCACGGGGGTCCGCAACGACGAGTTCCTGGCGCAGGTCGCCTCCAGCCACGCGGGCATGACGGCCGCCCTCCAGGAGCGGGAGAAGGCCACCGGGAATCCCGCCCCGGACGCCTATCTGGCCTCCGAGCAGTCCCTGTTCTTCGGTCACCGCTTCCACCCCACCCCCAAGGCCCGCACCGGAAGCCCCGCCTCCTGGGCGCTGTTCGCGCCCGAGGCCGGGGCCCGCTTCCCGCTGCACCACCTCGCGGTGCGCCGGGAGTACGTACGGGAGGAGGCCGCGTACGCCGGGGCGCTGGCGCCGCTGGACCGTCAGCGGCCGGTCCCCGACGGCTACCGGCTGCTGCCCGCCCACCCCTGGCAGTACGCCATGCTCCGCGAGCACCGGGTGCTGCGGGCGGCGCTCGACCGCGGCGACATCCTCGACCTGGGCCCCGGCGGTCCGGACTTCGCGCCGACGGCCTCGGTCCGCACGCTCTACGACGGCCGGGACTTCCTCAAGTTCAGCCTGAACGTGCGCATCACCAACTGCCTCCGCAAGAACGCCGACTACGAGCTGTCCGGCGCCGTCGCCCTCACCCGGCTGCTGGAGCCGGTCGCCGCCGACCTCGCCGCCCGCTTCCCCGGCGCCGACCTGCTGCGCGAACCCGGCTACCGCACCCTCGACCTCGACGACCGCCACCTCTCCGAGGGCTTCGGCGTGATCGTCCGCGAGGGGTTGGACGTCCGGCTGCGGCCGGGGCTGACCGGGCTGCTGGCGGCGGCCGTCGCCGACGAGTACCCGACGAGCGGAGCCCAGCTCTCCCACCTCCTCGGCGGCACCGGGCCCGAGCACGCGCTCGCCTGGTGGCAGGCGTATCTCGACCTCCTCGTACCGCCCGTCCTGGCCGCCTACTTCGACCACGGCGTGGTCCTCGAACCCCACCTCCAGAACGTGGTCATCGGCGTGGACACCACCGGCACCCCGCGCCAGGTGCTCTTCCGTGACCTGGAGGGCACCAAGCTGGTCTCCGGCCACCACGCTGATGCGCTCGCGGCCCTGCCCGAGGCGGTGGCCCGCCCCCTGACGTACGGGCGCGAGCGCGGCTGGGACCGGGTGGTGTACTGCCTGCTGGTCAACCACCTCGCCGAGATGGTCGCCGCCCTCGCCGACCGGCACCCCCGGCTGGAGCCCGACCTGTGGTCGGCGGTCCGCCGCGTCCTGTGGACACGCGCCGCCGCCCACGACGACCCGCCCGCGCTGCGCGCCCTGGTGGCGGGCGTGCCGCTGCCCGCCAAGGCCAACCTCCTGACCCGCTGGGGCCGCAAGGCCGACCGGGACGCCGGTTACGTCCGTATCGCCAGCCCGCTCGCCTCCGACCTGCTGTCCGAGGCGGCCCGCGTCATCGCCCCCGGGAGCGCCCGTTGACCCCCCTGCCCCTCACCGCACCGGCCGCCGCGCTCGCCGGGACGCTCACCGGGGACGGCCTCCCCGCGTACGTCTACGACCTGACCGCCCTCGACTCCCACGTCCGGGAGATACGGGACGCGCTCCCTCGCCACGTCGAGCTGTACTACGCGGCGAAGGCCAACCCGGAGCCGCCGGTCCTGCGCGCGCTCGCCCCGTACGTCACCGGCTACGAGGTCGCCTCCGGCGGCGAGCTGGCGCACGTCCGCGAGGCCGTCCCCGACCGGCCGCTCGCGTTCGGCGGACCGGGCAAGACGGAGACGGAGCTGCGGCGGGCGCTGGAGCTGGGCGTGGAACGGTTCCATGTGGAGAGCGAGCACGAACTGCGCCTTCTGTCGTCCCTCGCCGACCGCCCCGTGGACGTCCTGCTGCGCGTCAACCTCCCCCTGACCGGTGAGGCGCTGGGCGGC
The DNA here is from genome assembly GCF_052851135.1 of Streptomyces sp. BRA346. Taxonomy (NCBI): domain Bacteria; kingdom Bacillati; phylum Actinomycetota; class Actinomycetes; order Kitasatosporales; family Streptomycetaceae; genus Streptomyces; species Streptomyces sp. BRA346. Next base: position 84,517 of record NZ_JAIWIH010000004.1, read on the forward strand.
GCGGCGCTCGCCATGGGCGGCCGCCCCAGCCCGTTCGGCCTCGACCCCGACCGGGTGGAGCGGTGCCTGCCGCTCTTCACCCCGGACGGCCCGCTCCGGCTGCGCGGCGTCCACGCCCACCTCGCGAGCGGCCTCGACGCCCCGGCCCAGACCGCCGTGGCCGCGCGGATCGCCGACTGGACGCGCGCGCTGTCCGACCGTCACGGCCTGGACCTCACCGAGGTCAACGTGGGCGGCGGCATGGGCGTGGACTACACCCGCCCCGACACCCGCTTCGACTGGAAGGCGTACGGCGAGGGCCTGGCCGACGTCGCCGACCGCAACCCCGGCCTGACCCTGCGGATCGAGCCGGGCCGGGCGCTGACCGCGTACTGCGGCTGGTACGTCACCGAGGTGCTGGACCTCAAGCACAGCCGCGGCGAGGCGTTCGCGGTCCTCCGCGGCGGCACCCACCACCTGCGCACCCCGGCCGCCAAACAGCACGACCACCCCTTCCAGGTGCTCCCCGCCGCCGACTGGGACCGGGACTGGCCCCGCCCCGCCGCCCGCGGCGAACCGGTCACCCTGGTCGGCCAGCTGTGCACCCCCAAGGACGTCCTGGCCCGCGGCGTCCCGGTCGGGGAGCTGCGCGCCGGGGACCGCGTCGCCTTCGCGATGGCGGGCGCGTACGCCTGGAACATCTCGCACCACGACTTCCTGATGCACCCGGAGCCGGGCTTCCACTACCTCGGGGAATGACCGTGTGACCTGCTCGGATGACTGGTAGGGGCTAAGCTGGGAACTGCGCCGCACCCCCGAAGGAGGCCATGGGCATGACCGCGACCCACGATCGTCCGCAGATGCTGCCGGAGGAGTTCGAGGAGTATGCGCGGCTGGCAGCCCGTGTGGCGGAAGGGGTGCGGTGGGAGTTCATCAACGGGAGGATCGGGGTTACGCCGGTGCCGGATGGCGATCACGGCCGGATCATCCAGTGGCTGGCGCGGATCTGTATCCAGACGAGCCCTGATCTCTGGCTCCACGATCAGGGCCTCAAGGTGGAGACCTACCGCAACGGTCATGCGCGTCCCGATGGGACCCTGGCCCACAGCGACGCGTTCGTCGGTCAGGGCGAGTGGGCCGACGCCGAGCCCGTCCTCATGGTCGCCGAGGTCACCTCCTATGACTCCGACACCGACCGCCGGGACCGCGTCGAGAAGCCTCGGGCTTATGCGGAGACGGGTATCCCGGTGTATCTGCTGATCGACCGGGAGGCCGGTGAGATCACCGTCTTCAGCGAGCCCGACGGAGTCCGGTACGAGAGCACGAAGACCGTGCCGTTCGGCAAGCCGATCACGTTGCCCTCGCCGGTCGGGGTCACGCTCGACACCGAACCGCTGAAGGGCTGGGTGCGCTGAGGCCATCCCGGGGGCGGGTCAGCGCTGTTGTTTCTGCTGCCGCTCGATCGCGCTGGGGCCCGGCAAAGATCGCAACGCGGCGGTGACGGCCCACTGGAGCGCCGCCCGCCAGACCGCCTGGCAGCGTGCTCTGACCGGCACCGGACACCATCAGCGCGTCCTCACGGCGCCCGGGGCCGTGACCCTGCGCATCAACACCGACGGCTGTGTGTACCGCGCGCGGCGGGCCCTCTACGGCGCCGCGTGGGAGCAGGCGGAGCTGCGGCTCCAGGGTCTCGGCGCCAAGGTCGTCACCGAGGTGACCCACGACCGGGCCTTCCGCGCGGCGCAACGGGCGTGGGCGTCGTGCATGCGCGACAACGGCGACGACGTCACCTCACTGCAACAGGCCCGCGGCCTTATCCAGGACGCGGTCACCCGGGCCGGAAGGGCCCGGCCCGCCCTCCAGCGAGTCGGCGACCGCGAGTTGCGCCTCTCCGGCCATGACGCCGCGTGCCAGCGGAAGACCGACCTGGCCGCGGCCGTGCGTACGGCCCAGAAACGTGTCGAAGCACGCCTGCCCGCCTCCTCCTGGAAGGTGGTCACCACCGTGAAGGAGCTGCGGGGGCAGGCCCTGCGGAAGGGGAAGGGACGGACATGAGAAGGACCATCGCGAGCGGTGCGGCCACGGCGGTGGCCGGGCTGGGACTGACCCTCGTGGGCCCGGCGGCGGAAGCGGCGGCGACCCCGTGTCCTACGGGCAGCCTCTGCGCCTACGTCGCGCCCTTCTACTCCGGGGAACCCGGCGTGGCGTCCGGTGATGTGAGCGATCTTCTGCGGATCTACGAGTTCGACAACGCGGTGTCGGTGTTCAACGCCGGTACCCGGTGCACCGTACGGATCTACAGCGGCGCCGGGTACACCGGTCCCTCCGCGACCATCCGGCCCGGCTACGGCATCGGCAACCTGTCGGGCTCGGCGTTCTACAAGGATGTCGCGTCGGCCAGATGGTGTGTCTGACCCGCGCAGCTACGTGCGGGCCGGGCCCGTGCTGTGGCGGACGACCAGCTCGGTGGGGATGGTCACGCGGACGCCGGGCTCCGGCGAGCGGTCGAGCTGGTCGAGCATCAGGGTCAGACAGCGGCGGCCGATCTCGGTGAAGTCGGTGCGGACCGTGGTGAGCGGCGGGAGCAGATGGGCGGCTTCGGGGATGTCGTCGTAGCCGACCACGCTGACGTCCTCGGGGACCCGGAGGCCCGCCTCGTGGAGGGCGCGCAGGACACCGACGGCCATCTGGTCGTTGGAGACGAACAGCGCGGTGAGGCCGAGCTGCCGGGCGATGCGGCGGCCCAGGTCGTAGCCGGAGTCCGCGCTCCAGTCGCCCAGCAGCGGCTCGTGGACCTCGGCGCCCGCGGCCTCCAGCGCGGCGCGCCAGCCGTCGACGCGGGCCTCGGCGGCGATCCAGCCGGTGGGGCCCGCGATGTGGCGGACAGTGCGGTGGCCGAGGCCGAGGAGGTGCGCGGTGGCCTGGCGGGCGCCGGAGGCGGAGTCGCCCGCGACGACCGGGATGTGGGCGCCGAAGCTCTTGTCCAGGGTGACCATGGGGACGCCGTGATCCGCCTCGACCAGGGCCTGGCCGACCGAGCGCTGGGGCGCGATGGCGATGATGCCGTCCGCGCCCTGGCCGAGCAGCCGGTCCACCGCGCCGGTGACGGCGGCCTGGTCGGCGGCGGTGAGGGCGATCGTACTGACGAGGTAACCGGCCGCCTGCGCGGCCTCGTTGATCCCGGCGAGCGTGGCGGCCGGGCCGAAGCGGGCCGCGTCGAAGGAGATCACCCCGAGCGTGCGGCTGCGCCCGCTGGCCAGGGTGCGGGCGCTGGCCGTGGGGCGGTAGCCCAGCTCGCGCATGGCGGCGCGGACGCGTTCGCGGGTTTCGGCGCGGACCCGGGGGTGGTCGTTGAGGACGCGGGAGACAGTCTGGTCGGAGACGCCCGCGAGCCGGGCGACGTCCGCCATCACCACACCGCCGCCGGTGGTGGGGCGGCGGCGTCGGGTGGGGGCGTTGTGGGGCTCCGCCATGCGGTCGTGGCTCCTTCGAAGGGGGTGCTCGCCCCGGGCGCGGGGTGTGGCCCGCACCCGGGGTTCCGGGTCAGTCCCTCGCGGTCCAGCCCAGGTCCGGTGCGTCGACGAGGTGGGCCACCCGGGTCGTCGCCGACTGTAGCTCCAGCAGGGTCAGTTCGTTCTCGCCCGCCTTCAGCACCGGCCACGGCACGTACAGCCGCCGCTGCGGGCCGCGCGCCCAGTAGCGGCCCAGGTTGAAGCCGTTGACCCAGGCCACGCCCTTGGTCCAGCCCGGCAGGGCGAGATACGCGTCGGCGGGGGTCTCCACGGTGAACGTGCCGCGGTGGAAGCCCGGGCCCGCGACGGGGGTGTCGGTGGTGCGGAAGGGGAGTTCGGGGAGCCGGTCCAGGGGGAGGCGGTGGCAGGTCCAGTTCTCCAGCGGCTTCCCGTCGAGGGCGACCGGGCCGGTGATGCCCTTGGGGTCGCCGATGCGGACGCCGTAGTTGGCGCGGCCCATGTTCTCGACCAGGACGTCCAGCCGGGCGCCGTATTCGGGGCTGCGCACATGGATGCTGTTCTCGTGGCGCTCGCGTTCGACGACACCGGCCGGGGCGCCGTTCACGAACACCTGCGCCCGGTCGCCGACCCCGCCCGTGAAGTGCAGGACGTGGTCGCCGATGACGGGCAGCTCGGTGCCGTAGAGGACGAAACCGTAATTCTGGCCGAGCGCCTCCATGGTGGGCGGGTCGGTGAAGTGTTCCGCCGGGGCCAGGAATTCGGCGCTGACCAGGGCGTTCGCCGAGGCGGTCAACCGGACCTCGGTCGGCGGCAGCTTGGGCGACGGCTCCGGAATGGGCTCGTCCGGTACGTCCGTGTGGCGGGCGAGGACCTCGCGGAACGCCGCGTACTTGGGGCCCGGGTCGCCGCATTCGGTGAGCACCGCGTCGTAGTCGTAGGAGGTGACGGTGGGCGCATAGGCGTGATCGTGGTTCGCGCCGCTGGTGAAGGCGAAGTTGGTGCCCCCGTGGAACATGTAGAGGTTCACCGACGCCCCCGCCGACAGCAGCGCGTCCAGATCGGCGGCCGCGTCGTCCGCCGCCCGCACATGGTGCGGCTCGCCCCAGTGGTCGAACCAGCCGATCCAGAACTCCGAGCACATCAGCGGCCCGCTCTCCTGGTGGGCGCGCAGCACCTCCAGCGCGTCGCCGACCCGGCTGCCGAAGGTGCCGGTGGAGAGCACCCCGGGCAGGCTCCCGGCGGCCAGCATGGCCTTGTCCGCCTGGTCGCAGGTGAACAGCAGCTCCTCGACGCCGCGCTTGCGCAGGGCGTCCGCCAGATGGGCGAGGTAGGCGGTGTCGTCGCCGTACGCGCCGTACTCGTTCTCCACCTGGACCGCGATCACCGGGCCACCCGCCGCCGCCATGTACGGGACGAGCGGCGGCAGCAGCAGATCGAGGTACGCGTCCACGGCGCCGGTGAACCGAGGATCGCTGCTGCGCTGCCGGATGTCCGGATCGGCGGTCAGCCAGGAGGGCAGCCCGCCGCCCTCCCACTCGGCGCAGATGTACGGGCCGGGGCGCAGCAGCACGGACAGCCCCTCGGCCCGGGCGAGCTCCAGGAAGCGGGGCAGGTCCAGCAGCCCGTCGAGGTCCAGCGGGCCGTCCGGCCTGGGCTGGTGCAGATTCCACGGGACGTACGTCTCGACCGTGTTGAGCCCCAGCAGCCGCGCCTTGCGCAGCCGGTCGGCCCACTGGTCGGGGTGGGTGCGGAAGTAGTGGAAGCCGCCGGAGAGGATCCGGAAGGGCTTGCCGTGGAGGAGGAAGCCGTCTTGGTCAAGCGTCAGGGCGGGCATGGGCCGAAGTCCTTTCGACCGCACGGGCGGCAGCGGGTGCGGTGGGGAGGGTGTGCGTAGGGGATACGGACGAGGACGTGGCGCGGATCAGCCAGCCGGTGGTGATCAGGCAGACGGCCGAGACGGCGCCCAGCACGAGCGGTACGGCACGGATGCCCGACAGCTCGATCGCCTTACCGAGCACGGGCCCCGCGGCCACCCCGCCGATCATCGACGCGGCGATCACCAGCGCCCCGGCCCGGCGGGCGCGCGGCGCGGCCCGGCCCAGCCAGGGCAGCCCGGTCGGGAAGATCGGCGCGATGAACAGGCCGACGCCCGCGTACGCGTACGGAGCCAGGGCCGGGATCGCGGCGAGCAGCAGACAGACGGTCATGCCCGCGCAGCTGACCGCGATGATCGCCGGGGCGGACCAGCGCAGCGCGAGCGGGGCGACCAGGAAGCGGCCGACGGTCATCATCAGCCAGTACACGGAGGTCGCGGACGCGGCGGCGGTCGCGCCGTACCCGACGGTCTCCAGGTGGGTGGGCTCCCAGCCCCCGACCCCGGCCTCGACGCCGACATGGAGGACGTAGAGCAGCACGAACGCGCCCAGGACGGTGACGAGGCTGCGGTTGCGGGCTTTGTCGGTGGTCTCCGCCTCCGGGCCGCCGCGCGGCGGCGCCTCGTCCCGCACCCCGGCCAGACACAGCACCAGCGGCAGCGTGAGCACGGCGAACCCCAGGAACACCACGGTGTAGTGCTCCGCCCCGACCAGGCCGATGAGGGCCGGGCCGAGGATCGCGCCGATGCCGAAGTGGGCGTTGAGGACGTTGAGCATGGCGGCGCTGCGCCGCCCGAAGCCGACCGCGAACATCTGGTTGAGCCCGTAGTCGATGCCGCCGAAGCCGAGCCCCGCGAGCAGCGCCAGACCCAGGGCGAGCGGCCAGCCGGGGGCGAGCGCGAACCCGGCCGCGCCGCCCGCCATGAGCAGATACGAAGAGCCGAGCAGCGCCCGGTTGCCGATCCGGCCGAAGAGCCGGTCGAAGCCGAGGACGCCCGCGACGCCGCCGACGAAGTGCGCGCTCAGGGCCAGCCCGGCGACCGAGGGCGACAACCCGTGGGCGTCGCGGAAGGCGGGGATCGACGGGCCGTAGAGGGCCTGGAGCGCGCCGATGAGGATGAAGCCGACGCAGGACGCGACCACCGCGGCGCGGCTGAACAGGGGTGGGTGTGAGGAGGGATCGGGAGTCTGGCCTACGTGCTCGTCCACGGTGTCCACGACGCGAGTGTTACCGCTAACATTTCCGCCGTCAAGACGTCCTTGGGCATCCCTGGGGTCCGCGTCAGGTCCCCGAGTGTGGACGCCCCTCTCGCGGGACGCGGCCCTTAAGCCGCTTCGTGGGCCGTGAGCGTCACCTGTGCGTCGTCCTCGTCGATGGCGATGTTCAGGGAGGCATTCAGCCCCTTGGCCAGCTTTGCGAGCAGAGGCAGTGTGGGAACGGTGTCGGATCCCTCGATCCGGGAAATCTTGGCCTGGGACAGTCCGGTACGGGTGGCCAGCTCGCTCTGGGAAAGCCCGAGTTCCACGCGACGGTCGTAGACGACCTTGGCCAGCGCCATGGACAGCCGGTGCTCTTGGCGCTCCTGTTCGACCTCGGCGGATCCCCGGTGCCCCTCGGCCGGCTCGCGTTCACGCGCCAACCTCCAGCGGCTGTGCCCCATCACTCGTCTCCTTCCATGCGGATGAACTCTGAATGCGCTGGACCATGCTCGGCTTCGCACTCCTTCTTCGCCAGTACCGCCCTACTGATCTGGGCTTCCTCATGGGCCCTGGTCTTGCGGAACACGGTCAGCAGGACGACGCGGCGGTCGTCCGTGATCCAGTAAGTCACCCGCGTCTGCACGCCGTCGAGGCTGGGGCGCAGCTCACTCACTCCATCGCGCAGCGGGCGGGCGTAGGGCATCGGGGTGTGTGGCCCCAGCTCGGCCGGTGACTCGGCATAGGCCTCCACCTTGCGGTAGGGCTTGCCGGGTAGAAGTTCGAGCCAGGTCCTGACCTCGGGCTCGACCTCGATGGAGTACAGGGCATCCAGTCGTGCACGACATATGTCGCCAACGACATCACCAAGCGGAGTCGGGCCCGAGGCGTTGTCGGTGGCGGGTGACACCATCGCCGCATGGGTGCTGAGGGATCGATGACCGGTTACGGAACCGCCGACTACTGGGACGCCGCCGCGGCCGGGTTCGACGACGAGCCGGACCACGGGCTGCGCGATCCGGCCGTGCGGGAGGCGTGGGCGGCCCGGTTGCGGCAGTGGCTGCCCGGACGGCCCTGCGCCGTGCTCGACCTCGGCTGCGGCACGGGCAGCCTGGCCCGCCTCGCGGCCGAGCAGGGCCACCGGGTGACGGGCGTCGACCGGTCGCCGCGGATGGCCGAGCGCGCCCGCGCCAAGCTCGCCGGGACGGGCGCCACCGTGCTCGTCGGGGACGCGGCCGCACCGCCGGTCGAGGAGGGCGCCTTCGACGTCGTCCTGGCGCGCCATCTGCTGTGGCTGCTGCCCGACCAGGAGGCCGCGCTGCGGCGCTGGGCCCGGCTGCTGCGGCCGGGCGGGGCGCTGGTGCTGGTCGAGGGGCGGTGGGGCGAGTCGGATCCGGTCGGGCTGACGGCCGGTGACCTGATGCGCATGGTCGAGCCGCTGGCGTCCCGTACGTATGTCGAACAGCTGGCGGCGGACGCGGCGTTGTGGGGGCGGCCGGTGCGCGATGAGCGCTACGTGCTGTGCGCGGACCTCGCCGCGCCCCGGCGGCACGCGGAGATCGTCGACGTCCATCTGCTGCTGCGGCGCGGCGGTCGGATCCTGCTCGCGCGCCGCGCGGGCACGGGGTACGCGGACGGGCTGCTGCACGCGCCGTCCGGCCATGTGGAGGACGGCGAGGACGTACGGACCGCGGTGATCCGCGAGGCGGCCGAGGAGATCGGCATCCGGCTCACCCCCGACGAGGTGCGGGTGGCGCTCGTCATGCAGCACAAGTCGCCCACGGCCTCGGCCCGTACGGGCTGGTTCTTCGAGGCGGAGCTGACGGACGGCGCGGGGGAGCCGGTGAACCGGGAGCCGGACAAGTGCTCCGAGATCGGTTGGTTCGCGCTGGACGCCCTGCCCGAGGACATGGTGGCGTACTGCCGCGCGGGCGTGGAGGCGTACCGGGCCGGGGAGCGGTTCGCCGTGCACTGGCACGAGCCGGGGGACGGCATCGCGTTCGCGCCGGACGGCCCGGACCGGCTGGTGGTGCTGGAGGCGTCGGGGTGACGGGCGACCCGCGTCAGTGGCCCAGCTCGCGTACGTAGCGCCGTTCCAGGGCGGCCACGGCGTAGCCGAGCCCCACGTTGATCGCCAGCATCGGGCCGTTCTCGCTGTCGTTGCCCGTGAACGCCTCGGCGCACCCCGCCGCGCGCGCCCGGTGCAGCGAATGGGTCTTGGCCAGCTTCGCCAGGCCCCGGCCGCGGTAGGCGCGCAGCGTGCCGGTCATGCCCGACCAGTAGCGGCCGCGGCCATCCGTATGGGCGAGGCTGAACGCCGCGACCCGGCCGTCCACGACGGCCAGGGAGGTCAGTTCGTGGTCCAGCGAGGGATGGTTCCAGGTCCGGGCCAGCCACTCGGCGTAGGGCATCGGGCCCTCCACCACGTCGCCGGGCTCGTCCACCATCACGTCGACGTCCGTCTCGTACAGCGGGCGCGGATCGTCGGCGAGCTCCGCCGCGGACCGCAGCGCCACCCCGTCCGGCAGGGCGTCCGCGCCCAGCGGCGGCAGGTCCGCCTTCGCGAGGTCCAGCCACAGGATGCGGCACGACCGGCTGCGGCGGTAGCCGCGGCGCTCGGCGAAGCCGACGCAGGCGGGCTCGTCCACGGTCCACGCGAACACCTTGGCGGCGCCCAGCCCCGCCGCGTACTCCTCGGCCGCGGCCACCAGCGCCGAACCGGCGCCCCGGCCCCGCGCGTCGGCGCGCACCGAGGTGTTGGCGCAGGCCACGCCCGGCCCGTCGCCGTCTTCGCCCGGGAAGAGGCCCACTTCGCAAGCGCCCACCACCCGGCCGTCCTCCTCGGCGACCAGCAGCCGGTAGCGGCGCGCTTCCGGCGCGCTCGCCACCTCCCAGGCCACGGTCCGGTCCGTCGTCACCAGGTGGGGGAAGGCGGAGCGGCGTGCCTCCGCGACGGCGGCCGCGTCGGCGGCCCGGAAATCGCGCACGGTCATGGTCATGAGCGCGCAGACTACGGCCAGGTGTCCCCGGCCCGCCTCCGATTTTCCGGCCGCGCACCCAGCGGCACACAATGGGTGCGACCAGGCACTGCCAGGCGTCGCGGGCCCGCGAAGATCTGCCGGGCAGGGCCTGAGCCCGCACCCCACGCCGTACGCACCCCAGGAGCCCCACGTGGCCTTGCAGATCACCGTCGACCCCGACGCGGCGACCGCCCCCTTCGAGCAGATCCGCGCGCAGATCGCCGAGCAGGCCCGCTCCGGGAAACTCCCCGTGGGCTACAAGCTGCCCACCGTACGCGGCTTCGCCGAGGAGCTGGGCCTGGCGGCGAACACCGTCGCCAAGGCGTACCGCGCGCTGGAGTCGGACGGCGTGATCGAGACCCGCGGGCGCCACGGCACGTTCGTCGCGGCGGCCGGTGACGCGGCCGGGCGCCAGGCCGCCGAGGCGGCGCAGACCTACGCCCAGCGGGCCCGGCGGCTCGGACTGGACCGCGCGGCGGCCCTCGCCACCGTCGAGGACGCGCTGCGGGCGGCGTACGGTGACTCCTGACAGCGGCTCCGGGCCCTACCGGCCGGGGCACACCTCCCAGCGGTAGCTGGGGGCGAGCCGAAGGGGCGCGACGGTGTCGAAAGGGAGAGCGCGCGGAGACTCCTCGGACTCGCATCGATATGCGGCTCCGACGCGCGAGGAGTCGAGCACGGTCGACCGTGCGGGGGCACCTCCCAGCGGTAGCTGGGGGACGGCTGAGGCGCCCCGGAGGCGAACCGAGCCCTGAAAAAAGAGGGGAGACCCATGGCCACCAGCCGTATCGCCCTGGTCCGGCGGCCGAGCCCGCGGCTCGCGGAGGGGCTTGTCACGCACATCGACCGCAAGCCGGTCGACGCCGCGCTCGCGCTGCGGCAGTGGGAGGGTTACGTCGCCGCCCTCCGGACGCACGGCTGGGAGACGGTGGAGGCCGATCCGGTCGACGCGTGCCCGGACGGGGTCTTCGTCGAGGACACGATGGTCGTCCACCGGAACGTCGCGCTGATCGCGCGCCCCGGCGCCGAGTCCCGCCGCCCCGAGACCGCCGCCGCCGAGGCGGCCGTGACGGCGCTCGGCTGTTCGGTCAACCGGGTGCGGGAACCGGGGACGCTGGAGGGCGGCGATGTCCTGAAGATCGGCGACACGGTGTACGTCGGGCGCGGCGGCCGCACCAACGGCGAGGGGGTGCGGCAGCTGCGCGCCGCCTTCGAGCCGTTGGGGGCGCGGGTGGTGGCCGTACCGGTCAGCAAGGTGCTGCACCTGAAGTCGGCGGTCACGGCGCTGCCGGACGGCACCGTGATCGGGTATCCGCCGCTGGTCGACGACCCGGCCGCCTTTCCGCGCTTCCTGCCGGTGCCCGAGGAGTCGGGCGCGCACGTGGTGCTGCTGGGCGGCGGCAGGCTGTTGATGGCGGCGAGCGCGCCGCGCAGCGCGGCGCTCTTCGCCGACCTCGGATATACGCCGGTGCCGGTGGACATCGGCGAGTTCGAGAAGATGGAGGGCTGTGTGACCTGCCTGTCGGTGCGGCTGCGGGAGCTGTACGTCTAGGAGGCCGGGCTTACAGGTACAGCCCCGCGTCCGTCTCGCCCGGCTGGATGGGGACCGAGGCGGGGCGGGTGCCGCGGCGGAGGGCGAACAGCTCCGCGAGCGTCGCGCCGTCCCGGCCGACGCCCTCCTCCGTGCCGAGCCAGGTGACCGCCTCCGTGCGGTTCAGCTTGCCGACCTCGATGCGGGCCAGGCAGCGGCCGGGGCGGACCACCGCCGGGTGCAGCCGCTCCAGGTCCTCGTTGGTGGTCACCCCGACCAGGACGTTGCGCCCCTGGCCCAGCAGACCGTCCGTCAGGTTGAGCAGCCGGGACAGCGCCTGGCCCGCGGTGTGCTTGGCCTCGCCGCGGATCAGCTCGTCGCAGTCCTCCAGGAGCAGCAGCCGCCAGCGGCCCTTGGCCGAGCCGTCGTCCTCGCCGATGGCGATGTCCATCAGATAGCCGACGTCGGTGAACAGCCGCTCCGGGTCCAGGACGCAGTCCACCTGGCACCAGTCGCGCCAGGAGCGGGCGAGGGTGCGCAGCGCGGAAGTCTTGCCGGTGCCGGGCGGGCCGTGCAGCAGCAGGAGGCGGCCCGCGATGTCGTCCGGGGTGACCTTCATCAGCCCGTCCATGGCGTCGGCGACCGGCGCGGTGTAGTTGCCGCGGATCTCCTCCCAGGTCCCGGCCGCGATCTGGCGGGTGGTGCGGTGCGGGCCGCGGCGCGGCGAGACGTACCAGAAGCCCATCGACACGTTCTCCGGCTGGGGCTCGGGCTCGTCCTCGGCGCCGTCGACCGCCTGCCGCAGCACCGTTTCGGCAAGGTCGTCCCGGACCGCGGTCACGGTCACGTCCGCGCCCCGGTTCCACCGGGACACCAGCAGGGTCCAGCCGTCGCCCTCGGCGAGCGTGGCGCTGCGGTCGTCGTCGCGGGCCGCGCGCAGCACGGTCGCGGCGGGCGGCAGCAGCGTGGCGCTCGACTTCACCCGGTCGACGGAGTGGCTGCGGGCATACGGCTGCTCTCCGGTCGCGAAACGGCCGAGAAAGAGTGCGTCGACGACATCCGACGGCGAATCGCTGTCATCGACGTTCAGCCGGATCGGAAGGGACTGTTCGGCGGGTGTAGCGGGCAGGGTCTGCCTCCTGAGCGAGCGGTCCGGTGCGGCGTTCGGCGCACCCTGCCCCATGATCCAGCACGAGGGGCGTCGGCGCACCGGGGTTTACGGCCGTTTACCGAGCTGTTCCGAAGAAGCCCACCGGAATGGGGGCGTTCAGGGATACTCTTACTCTTTGTGGGGCGTCAAGGACGGAAACGGGGCGGGGCGCGGGTGGGATCACGGGTAGGAACGCCGGTGGGGTCGCGGGCGGGGTTACCGGGAGCGCGGCGGTGGCGGATCACCGCACTGCTCGCCGTCGGCATGGGCACGCTGGCCCTGCTGCTGACCACGTGCACGAGCTGGCCGGGGGACGGCGCGGGGCGGCCGGGGGCGTCGGCCTCGGCCCGCGAGCGAGCGGCGTCGGCCGGTCTCGGCTGGGGCTTCACCCACACCCAGTACAGCGCCGACCGCGGCACCGACAGCGCCAGGAAGGCCGCCGAGTCGCTGCTGTCGGACCGTCCGATGCCGCAGAACCAGCACATCATGGGGTGGGGCGCGGGCAACCCCGAGCCGTCCCCGGGCCGCTACGACTTCGCCGACCTGGACCGGCGCGTCGCCCTGATGCGCAAGACCGGCACCGAGCCCGTGCTCACCCTGTGCTGTGCGCCCGACTGGATGAAGGGCGGCACCCCGGGGGACACGGACTGGTCGCAGGAGTCCCTGGAGACCGCGCCGACCCCCGACCACTACGAGGACTTCGCGAAGCTCGCCGGGAAGGTCGCCGACCGCTATCCGGAGGTGCGGCACTTCATCGTCTGGAACGAGTTCAAGGGCTTCTACGACGACGGCAAGAACCGCTGGAACTACGAGGGCTACACCAAGCTCTACAACCTCGTCCACGACGAGTTGAAGAAGCGGAACCCGAAGAACCTGGTCGGCGGTCCGTACGTCGTCGCCGACAGCGACCCGCCCGGCGCGGCGGGCGGCGACGCCACGGTGTCCGGCCCCTGGGGCACCCTCGACCGGCGCTCCGTCGACGCGATCACGTACTGGAACGAGCACAAGGCGGGCGCCGACTTCGTCGTGGTCGACGGCTCCAGCTACACCCGCGAGGGCGACCGGCTGATCCCGGACGCGTATCGAGCCACACAGAAGTTCGAGGACGTCACCCGCTGGCTCGACGCGACCACGAAGCTGCCGGTGTGGTGGGCCGAGTGGTACGTGGAACCGGCCGCCGACACGAGCAAGGAGGGCGCCCGCGGCCGCTGGAGCGAGGCGCACCGCGTCGCCGTGCAGGCCACCGCGTTGGCCCGGCTGGCCCGCGGCGGCGCCGCGACCGCCTTCTACTGGAACCCGGAGACGACGGACGCCGGCTGCCCCGGCTGTCTGTGGCGCCCCACCGAACTGGACGACGGCGGCAGCGCGCTGCCCATGATGGAGCTGCTGAGCCGCTTCGGCCGCGAGTTCCCGCCGGGCACCCGCTTCCGCTCGGTGGACATCGCCGCCGACGACCGGCCCCATGTGCAGGTCCTCGCCGACGACGACGCCACGCTGGTGGTCAACACCCTGGCCCGGCCGATCAAGGCGAGGGTCGACGGGCGCTCGTTCGCCATGGACGCGTACGAGGTGCGCTGGCTCAAGCGGTAAGGGCACGTCGTCCGGCTCCTCACACCATCGTCACGAACCGCTGCACCAGCGACGCCAGCACCACCACCAGCAGCGGCAGCGCGAACCAGTACGACGCCTGGAGCCACCGCAGCCGCCGTACGCTCGGCCGCACCGCCACCCGCACCACCTCGCGCGCCGCGAGCAGCACCATCAGCACCACCGCCGCCAGCGCGCCGGTCACCGACCACGGCGTCCAGGTGATCTGCGGACCGGCCGGGCCCGGCTTCGGCTCCGGTACCGCCCCGCGCGGCGGCGACGCCAGCTCGTACAGCGACGCGTCGTCGTTCGACAGCACCCGGCGCAGTTCGGGGCGCTGGTCCAGGGAGCGCAGCAGCCGCTCCTGCCAGCGCGCCCCGTAACCGCCGTCCAGCTGGAGCGAGACGGACTGGCCGCGCCCCACCATCAGGTACGAGCGCGGCCCGGCGTCGCGCAGCGCCGTCACCAGCCCGCCCACCAGCACCGGGTCGCGCGGGGCGAGCGTCGGCTCGTACGCCACCCGCTCCATGTCCCGCGCGCCCCACGGCATCGCGGGGGTGACGTTGTTGACGGGGTCGTCGCTCAACCACAGCACCCGCACGGTCGGCTTGTCGTGCGCGTAGAGGTACTCCATGGCCGCGACCTCGCCGGGCCGCACCCGCTCGAACGCCTCGTTGCCCCAGCGGGCGACCAGGAAGCCGGACATCAGTGTCAGCCCCGCCACCAGGGCCGCGACCGGCGCCAGGCCCCGGCGGTCCGGCCGCACCCGCGGGAAGATCGCCAGCGCCCCGAGCACACAGGCGCCCGGCAGCGCGAACATGAAGACGCGCAGCGCCATTTCGCCGCCGTAACTCTGCATGCCGAAGCCCAGGAACGGCACGAAGGTCAGCACCAGCAGCGCCCGCTCGGTGAAGCCCGCCGCGCGCCGCCGCAGCAACCCCCAGCAGGCGCACGCCAGCACCCCGCCGGCCAGCGCCACCCGCACGTACAGCACCAGCTTGTGCACACTGCTGCCGCCCTCGATCCGGCCGGAGACGGACGACGACACATTGCCGCCCACCCCGCCGACCCCGCCGAACAGCTCGTCCCAGTGGCCCGACCAGTACGGCTCCGCCAGGAAGCCGATCCAGACGACCACCATCACCCCGCACAGCAGCGGCAGCCCGTACAGATCGGAACGCCGCACCAGGACCAGCGCGGTCACCACGCCGAGCATCACGAACGGGGTCAGCTGATGCGCCGCCACCGACGCAGCGAACAGCGCGATCAGCAGCCCGAGCAGCGCCGCGCGCTGACCGCGCGTCGCCTCCGCCACCTCCGCCTCACCGGGCCTGTGCTTGGCGCCCAGCACCCGCGGTTCGCGGAACCACACCAGCAGCACGGCGACGAACACCAGATAGAAGAGGTACGTGAACCCCTGCGGCGAGAAGTAGTCCTGGCCCACCCAGCCGCTCAGGGCGAACAGCCACACCGCCGTCCACTTGGCCCGCCAGCTCGCCCGCAGCGCGCGCATCAGCACCATCAGAGGGGCGAGGTAGAGCAGCTGGATGACCGTCGGCCACCAGCGCAGCAGCGCGGAGAAGTCCCGTACGCCACACGCCTCGGCGAGGAACGCGGCCCCGGCGAAGAAGCCCGGCCAGCTCCAGCGCGCGTCGAGGTCGGGCACGGCGTCGCCGGTCCGGCCGATGTAGTCCAGGAATCCCAGGTGCTGCCACGCGGTCGGGAACCGCGGATGCGCCTCCAGCACGGCGGGCACGGCGTGCAGGGACACGACGGTGGCCAGCAGGGCGACAGTGAGCAGCGCACGGCGCTGCTGCCCGAGCGCGAGCGCACCGGCGAACACGGCGACGAGCAGCGCCGCCCCCAGCAGCGTCGGCCCGGGGGTGACGGAGACCAGCCCGAGCCCGCCCATCCGGTCCAGGTCGGCGGCGTCCAGGCCGAGCAGCGGCAGCCAGTAGAGGCCGAGACCGGCGGCCAGGACCGCCCACAGGACGGCCGCCACGGGGTACGGCCGCGGCTTGCCCGCATCGCGCGGTGCCTGCGGCGCGGCGGGCGCGGCACAAGCAGTGGGTGGGGCAGAAGCAGTGGGCGCGGACGGTACGGGGGGTGGGGGCGCTTCGGGCTGCGGGCCGTACCGCGCGTCGGGGCGGCGCTCCGGATGGTCGAAGTCCATGCGGACCCCCAGCACCAGCGTGTCCGCGTCCAGCCCGGTTCGCACAGCCCAGCGGGTGCCGTAGCGCCCGTCGTGCGTGCCACGGGACCGCTTGGCGCGACGGTCGCCGTCCACCGCCAGATCCGCCAGATCGCCGTCGGGCGCGGTGCCGCGCTCCAGCGGCGGGGGAGGGCCGGGCGGAGGCGGAACCCGCACCGACTCCGCGGCGGCCGGGGCCGCGGGCTGCGCCGTGACCACCCGGTACAGCTTCACCGACGCGATCGAGGCGATCACCGCCAGGCTGGAGATCTCCGCGACGCCCGCGCCCACCAGCCCCATACGCGGCAGCAGCAGCAACGTCAGCCCCAGCACCAGCACGCACAACAGCCCCTGGAGATACGCCAGCCCCGAGGTGCGGCTCTGCGCCCGCAGCACCGCGAAGTACACCTCGATGGCCACCCGCAGCGCCGCGCCCACCGCGAACCAGCGCAGCAGCGGCGCGGCCGCGTCGGCGTAGCCCGCCCCGAACACGCTCAGGATCTGCGGGGCGAAGACGAACAGCCCGAGACAGACCGGCAGCATGATGCGCACCATCCGGCGCAGCGCCGCCCGGCAGTTCTCGGCGAGCCGGGCCGGGTCGTGCGAGCCCTCGACGGTCAGCGACGCGCCCATGTTGATGGCGAGCAGATTGACCGTGCCGGCGATGGTGGTGGTGATGTAGAAGTAGGCGTTGTCGGCCGCGCTGACCTGCGAGGCGACGATGACCGGCACCGCGTACACCACGGCCAGCGAGAACAGCGACCCGGTGTAGTCCCCGGCGAGGAAGCGGCCCATCTCCCGGTACGACGCGGGCCGCGCCCGGTCCTCCGTCCTCTTCACATGCCGCGGCACCAGACGCCGGAAGACCAGCCAGCCCAGCGGCAGCACGGACAGCGCTATGGAGACCACCCACGACACGAACACCCCGGCGGTCGGGATCGTGGCGGCGAGCGCGACGAGCAGCAGCAGCTTCGCCGCCAGGAACACCGTGTTGCCCACCGGCACCCAGAACGCGCTGCGCAGCCCGGTGAGCACCCCGTCCTGGAGGGTCAGCAGCGACCAGCCGACGACCGCCACGACGAAGCCGATGCCATGCACCGGGCCGTGCAGAAAGCGGTACGAGGGGCCCCAGAGGTTCAGCGTGAGCAGGAAGACCGCGGCGGCGCACGCCACGACCACCGAACTGCCCGCGTAGGTGACGCCCACCAGCCGTCCCGTGGTCCGCCCGGCGACCGGGATGAACCGGGCCAGGGCGCCGGTCAGCGTCACCGCGGTCAGCCCCGCGAGGAGCTTCATCGCGGCGATGGCCGCCGAGCCCTGGCCGACCGCGTCGTCCGCGTAATAGCGGGCCGCGGCCAGCCAGAAGCCGAGGCCGAGGACGGCCGAGATGCCCGTGTTGAGCATCAGCGCATAGGCGTTGCGGAACAGCTGGCTGCCGCCGCCGGGGCCGGTCGGCGGCGGCTGCTCCGCGGCCGGCCGCGCCCCGGCGGCGGCCTCGGCCCGGGTGGTCGTGTCGGACACGGGCTCAGTGCACCTTCCCTAGAAGCTGACGTGATCTGCGGACGAGGGCATAGCCCTTGGTGAGCGCCCGGTCCCGGGCGAAGGCGCGGCCGACGGCCCGGCCGTGGACCAGCCGCGCGAACGCGTCGATGCCCGTGCCGCGACGGACCGTCACCCGCCGCAGCGCGTACGGCCCCTGGCGGCGGTCGGCCAGAGCGTTCCCCACCGCGAGCGACACCGCGAACCCGGCGTCCCGCACCACCTGCCGGACCCGGCGGTCGGAGTAGCCGTAGGGATAGGCGAACGACACCGGCGGACGGCCCAGCTCGGCCTCGAGGATGTCCCGGCAGCGCACCACCTCGAAGCGGAGCCGCTCGTCGCCGAGCTGGTCGAGCTGTGGATGGGTGTGGCTGTGCCCGCCGATCTCCATCCCGGCCGCGGCGAGTTCGCGCACCTGCCCCCAGTCGAGCATCACGTCGAGCGCGCCGTCCGTCTCGTACCGGCCGCGCAGCCACCCCGTCGAGGCGAACAGGGTGGCCTCGAAGCCGTGCCGCTCCAGGACGGGGAGGGCGTGGCGGTGCACGCCCTCGTAGCCGTCGTCGAAGGTGATCAGCACGGGGTTCGGCGGCAGCGCATCGCCCCCGCGCCAGGCGTCGGCGAGCCGCGCGCAGGTCACCGGGGTGAAACCGGACGCGCCGAGCAGCTCCATCTGCTCGGCGAACGCCCCCGGTGAGACGGACAGCGCGTGCGTCGCCCGCGCCGGGGTGTGGGCCACGGCGTGGTACATCAGTATCGGCACCGGTCTCGCGCTCATGTGCTGCCCCTCGCGGGCTCGTCGGCCGACGACCCCGGCACCGCCGCGATCGTGACGCGGGCACCGCCCGCCCGGCGGGCCCGGGCGGTGCCGATCAGATAGCCGCCCGCCGCGGCCGACACACCGGCCACGATCGCGCCCGCCCGCCCGGCCCCGCCCGCCCGGCCGAGCAGGGCGTCCCGCAGCCCGCGGGCGACGCCCGCGGGCAGCACCCGGGTGGTGTAGCGGCGCTCGGCCGCCAGCCCGGCCCGGGCCCCCACGCTGCGGGCGACCAGGGCCTTCGACAGCCCCTCGGCATACGCCCGGCTGCGGAAGTAGGCGAACCGCTCCCGCGCCGCTGGCACCTTGTGGTGGATCACCGCGCGGTCGTCGATCAGCAGCACCGCGTCCGGCCGGGCGCGCGTCAGCCGGATGCACAGCTCGGTCTCCTCGCAGCCCAGCGGCCGCTTGTCGGCGTCCCGCCCGATGCCGCTCGCGAACCCGCCCACCGCGTCGAACGCCTCCCTGCGGAACGAGGCGTTCCCGCCGAGCACGTTGCGCACCCGGACCCGGCCGGGCGGGAGCCCCCGGTACGTACACCCCACGACCCAGTCGAACTCCTCCGGGAACCAGGCCGGGCGGCGCCGGGACGCCCACACCGGCTCGGTGCGCCCGCCGACCGCCAGCACCCGCGGATCCGCGTACCCGTCGGCGAAGTGGCGCAGCCAGTCCCGCTCGGCGACCGCGTCGTCGTCGAGGAACGCGATCACCTCGCCGGTGGACGCGGCGATGCCGGTGTTACGGCCCGCGGACAGGCCGCGGGGGCCCGCGTTGGCGAGCACCCGCACCCCCTCACCGGCGCCGGCACCCTCGTAGTGGTCCCGGAGCCGCCGCAGCAGCGCCGGGTTGTGGTCCACCACGAGCAGCGTCTCCTCGGCGGGCCACGACTGGTCGCGCACCGAGGCCACCGCGGCGAGGATGTCGTCCCAGCGGTCCTCGGTGTAGACGCAGATCACCACCGAGATCCGCGGTTGCGGTCGGGCGAGGGTCAAGACACCTCCCCTCGGGCCGCCGCGGGCGCCACTGCCGGGCGGCGGGGCCGCCGGATGCCGCGCTCGCGCAGGATCACCCTCAGCACCCGCAGCCCGTCGCGGACGGCCCGCAGATTGCTGGCGCCGTGGATGCGCTCGTACTCATGGCTGGGGATCTCCTGGACCCGCAGCCCGGCCTTGACCACCCGGATGTTCATCAGCGTCTCCACCTCGAACCCGGCGCAGTCCAGCGCGATCTCGTCCAGGCAGTGGCGCCAGAAGGCGTTGTAGCCGTAGCACAGGTCGGTGTAGCGGGCGCCGAACTTGCGGTTGACGATCGCGGTGAGCGCGCGGTTGCCGAGCTTGCGGATCGACGTCATGTCGTCGGTGCCGCCCCCGTTGGCGAAGCGCGAGCCCTTCGCGAAGTCGGCGCCCGACACCAGCGCGGACACATAGCTGACGATCTCGGACCCGTCGGCGGAGCCGTCCGCGTCCACCATCACCACGATCTCGCCGGTGCAGGCGGCGAATCCGGTGATGAGCGCGTTTCCCTTGCCCTTGCCGCGCTGCGGCACCACTTTCACGTCCGGCCGGAGTTCCCGGGCCACCCGGACCGTGTCGTCCGTGGAATCGCCGTCCACCAGGACGACTTCATGGATCCAGTCCGGAAGGGTTTTGAAGACGTACGGAAGATTCTCGGCCTCGTTCATCGCCGGAATCACGACGCTCACCGGCGGCGCGATCGCGAGATGCGAGGAGATGGGCCGGTATCGAGATGATCCGGCGGCCGGTGCGATATCGGACGTGACCGGTCGCACAAACGACGTCATGACGATGATTCCCTCTCGTCCGGTGGACCACCGCCCCCCGGCGGTCCTTTGGTGTATCCGGTTCGAAAGGGGGGTTCTCATCCGCGCATGACGGCATGGACTTTCGTGCACACCGTGCAGAACGGACGAGCTGGCTGTTACTGGCCTCGCGGCACGCGTCCCGGCGCCCGCCCCGACAACGGGCAGGAAAAACCGGACGCGGCACCCCCCTACCGCGCTCCGCACGGAATCCACCGCGGCGCTCGAGCCCTCCCCTTGAGCCGCGTTGAATGATGGTCCGATGCGGGTTGAGTAACGACGGTATTCATGCTCGTAACTCAGGTGAGCCTCTTGACCCTAGGGCAAGACGGCGGTGGCGACACCTCTTTCTGAAATGTTGACCTTCATTTCCCTTCCCCATTCCTCCCGGCCGCCCGCACACTCCCCATGCGTTTCAGCAGCCGGTCGGCCGGTCCGAAAAGCTCCGGCCGGGAAAGCACCGTATTGCGCAGCGCCCGCACCGGCGCACGTCGTGCCCGATGCCCCAGCGCCACCGGGTGGCGGCGCATCACCCACCCCTCCGACACGCTGAGATCGCGTGTCTTCAGGGAGTCCTTGTATTCCTTCTCGCCGCGCCCGAGATCCAGATAGTCCACGCCCTCGGCGGCGGCTCCCTCCGCCATCCGCAGGTGCAGCACCAGACCGGGCGAGAACTTGGCGAAGTCCGTGTCGTACGCCGGGAACCAGCACGCCATGACGCGCTCCGAACGCAGCCCGAAGTGCGCGGCGATCGGCCGGCCGCCCGCGTACAGCACCGACAGCACGCCCGCGAACGATGCACCCCGGGTGTGGAACAGCTGCCGCACCAGCCGGATGATCCACGGATGGGCGAAGCGGTCGCTCCGCCCGGTCCTGCGGTACTGCGCGGACTTCCACCCCATCAGCGTGCGCAGCACGGCCGGATCGCGCTCGTCGTGGACGTAGGACACCTCGCCGACGTCCCGGCCGAGCTTGCGCTGCTTGGCCAGCGTCGTCCGCGTGAACTTCGGCGAGCGGGCGCGCAGGTGGGCGAGATACGCCTCGTAGCCACGGTCCACGTCGATCACGGGGGAGTCGTACGACCCCCGCGCCGCCACCTCGAACGGCTTCTGGCCCTCCACCAGGTGGTCGAACTCCCACACCGCCAGCCCGCACGCCTGTAACAGCTCGCGCGCGTCCCACTGGAACCCCGGCCGGTGCACCAGGCCCTGCGCGTCCGACAGGCCGAGGCCGATCGCCCGGCCCACCCCGAACCGGGTCCGCTGGAACGGGAAGAAGGCCACCGGCTCGCCCTCCTCGCGCACCACCGCGATCCGCACCCCGCCTCGGCAGCGGCCGAGCGCGAGGGCGAACTCGGGTGACAGAAAGGGGTTCGCCAGCTGGGGCGCGCCCAGCAGGGGCGCCTGGGCCTGCATGGCCGTCCAGACCGCCCGGTCCGCGGCGGTCAGTTCGCCCGGCCGGTACACACGGATCTCCACAGGTCAGCAGCCCCCGCCGCTTTTCCGAGGCTCGGCGAGCCCCCGGCCCGGGCGCCGGGCCCGCCCGAGGAGTGCCGGGGCCAGCATCAGCAGACTCAGCAGGCCCACCGCGGCCACTCCGCCGTGCACCGACCAGAGGTGCAGCGCGAGCATGGTCTGCGCCACCAGCAGATCGAGGGCGAGCGCGCCCGCCACCCCCAGCACGATGCGGACCGCCGCGTCGAGCCCGCGCAGGGCGCTGCCCACCGCCGCGGCGGGCGCCGCCACGAGGAAGAACAGGGTGAACGGCGCGCGCAGCGGCGAGTCGAAGTCCGCCAGCGTGAGCGCGGCGCCGGTGGCCGCGATGCCGACGGCCGCCCCCGCGGCCACCGGCAGCAGTTCGGCGCGTGCCGATCCCTTGTCAGTGTTGGTCTGCATTGGCGACTTTGCCCCCCGAAGCGCCGGATGCCGGGCTTCAATGTCGCGCAGCGCGCCAAGGGCCGTCAAGACGGGGAAAGCGTGCGAAGACGTCATGCGAGAGCGTGAGGTTGAGCGCCCACCAAGGGTTTTGCGCACCCCGCGCGCCAGGCGCGCGCCGGGGATTGCGTGCAGGATTCACCCTTTTGAGTGATCGAAAGATTTTGGACAGCTACACGCATAGATCATGATTTTGGGCGGCATGACATAGCCATGTCACGGCGCCGATATATGCACGGTGGCGTGATTGACGGTTTCGAACGCGATTGCCCGTTACGGGGTGATTGCGCCTCACATCGGCACAGGAGTGATCCTGCTAGGGAGATTCGAATGAAACTGTCCAGACTCACGGCGGCCTTAGGCGCGTTCGTCGTCGGCGCCGTCCTCGCCCTCACCGGGGCCGGTGCCGCCCACGCCAGCGGGCAGAGCGCCGGCCCTGCCTATGTGGCGCTCGGTGACTCCTACTCATCCGGCGTCGGCGCGGGCAGCTACGACAGCGCCAGCGGTGCCTGCAAGCGCAGCACCAAGGCGTACCCCGCGCTCTGGGCCGCCGCCCACTCCCCCTCCAGCTTCGCCTTCACCGCCTGCTCGGGCGCCAAGACCGGCGACGTGCTCAGCAGCCAGCTCGGACCGCTCAACTCCGCCACCGGTCTCGTCAGCATCAGCATCGGCGGCAACGACGCCGGGTTCGCCAGCGTCATGACCACCTGTGTGCTGTCGGGCGAGAGCGGCTGCCTCAACGCCGTGGCCAACGCCCGTACGTACGCCGAGAACACCCTGCCCGGCAAGCTCGACCAGGTGTACGACGCCATCAGCGCCAAGGCCCCGTCCGCCCAGGTCGTCGTCCTCGGCTACCCGCGCTTCTACAAGCTGAAGGGCTCCTGCTTCCTGGGCCTCAGCGAGGCCTCGCGCGCCGCCATCAACAACGCCGCCGACCTCCTCAACTCCGTCACCGCCAAGCGCGCCGCCGACCACGGCTTCGCCTTCGGCGACGTCACCCCGACCTTCACCGGCCACGAGATCTGCTCCGGCAGCGCCTGGCTGAACAGCGTCACCTTCCCCATCGAGGAGTCGTACCACCCGACCGCCGCCGGTCAGTCCGGTGGCTACCTCCCCGTGTTCACCGCGGCTGCCTGAACGGATCCGTTCCCCGAGGTGCCCACGTAGAGGAGGAGGCCCCGTCCGTCGGGGCCTCCTCGCACGTCGTGGCGAAGTCGACCCGCGAGGATGTGACGGCCTGGGCGCCCTTCGGGCCCTTCGCCTCCACGGCGATCCAGTCCTCGTGGCGGGCCCCCGCCTGATACGACAGCTCGGTGTGGCGCACCGTCCGCGCCGCGTCGCCCTCGTCGAAGTGGGCCGACTTCCAGCCGCCGTCCGACACCCGGCCGCTGCCGGTGATCCAGCGGTACTGGACCGTCGCGGGGGCGTGGTTCACGGAGAGGGCCGCCGTGAAGGACGGCGCCTCGCCGGACGGGGGCGGGCAGACGCCCTCGTAGTCGTCGCGCTCGGCCTTGATGACGACGGTGACGGTGAGGGCGGGGGAGGCGGTCGCGGCCGTGGTCGCGGGGTGGCCGTCGTCGCCCTTGCTGTCCTTGGTGGCGTCCGTACGGTGCGTGCCGGTGGCGGTCGTCCTGCCGCCGGTGCCGTCGTTGTTGCCGTCCTGGCCGCCCTCGTTCAGCAGCGCCCAGGTCAGCCCGCACAGCGCCAGCACGCCCAGCACCGCCCCGGCCGCGATCGCGGCCACCGCCCGCCGGGGATGCTCCGGCGGCGGCTGATCGCCCGCGGGGCCGACGGGCGCGGGGGCGGCAGTGGCCGGATGGCCACCGCGCGGCGGCGTGGGGGCCGTTGGTGTCGTCGGTGGCGCCGGGGTCGCCGGGGGCGCGTCCGTGTGGTGCGGTACGCCGCCGGGGGTGCCGCCCGCGGCCACCAGCCGCAGCAGCCGCTCCGCCTCCGCCGCCGGCGTCCGCTGCCGCGGATCCTTGTGCAGCAGCCCCTCCAGTACGGGCCTCAGCGGCCCGGCCCAGTGGGGCGGCGGTAACGACGCGTCCACCACGGCCCGCAGCGTCGACAGCGGCGTGTCCTGGCGGAACGGCGAGAAGCCCTCCACCGCCGCGTACAGCATCACGCCCAGCGACCACAGATCCGCCTCCGGGCCCGGCGGTTGGCCGAGCGCCCGTTCCGGGGCGAGGAACTCCGGCGAGCCGACCAGCTCCCCGGTCAGCGTCAGCGCCGCGTCACCCTCCACCACGGCGATCCCGAAGTCGGAGAGCACCACATGGCCGTCGTTCGCGATCAGTACGTTGCCGGGCTTGACGTCCCGGTGCAGGACGCCCACCGCGTGCGCGGCCCGCAGCGCCGCCAGCACCTCGGCGCCCACGAACGCCGCCCGCGCGGGCGGCACCGAACCCTCCGCCTCCAGCACATCCGCGAAGGACAGCCCGCGCACCAGCTCCATGACGATCCACGGGCGGCCGCCCTCCATGGCCACGTCGTACACGGTGACCACATTGCGGTGCGAGACCCGCGCCGCCGCCCGGCCCTCGCGCTCCAGCCGGGCGTACAGCCGGTCGATGTCGCGGTCGCCGAGGCCGGACGGGGCCCGCACCTCCTTGATGGCGACTTCGCGGCCCAGCGCCTCGTCGTACGCCCGCCACACCACGCCCATGCCGCCGCGGCCCAGCTCGCCGAGGAGGCGGTAACGCCCCCCGGCCAGCCGCTCGTCCCGTCGGCCGGAACCCTCTTCGCTCATGGCCGAGCCCTCCCCCCAACCGAGCAATTCGGGCTGAATGTACCTCAACCGAGCGTTGTTGCCGCCCCCCTGAGCACCAATCCGCAGCCGAGCACGAGCACGACGGCGGCTGTCCCGAACGGCGACGCGCGGTGCAGCACGCCCAGGAGCTTGTGGCCCCGGCCCGCCCGTTCCCGGCGGGCCATGAGCCGCTCGGCGGCCTCCTGGCCCACCCGTACCGCCATGAACCCGGCCGCCGTGAGGGTCAGCGCCAGCCCGAGCCCGTACGCCACCACCAGCACGACCCCGAACCACGCCTGCCCGAGCGCCGCGGCGCCGACCAGCACGACGACGGCGGAGGGGCTGGGGACCATGCCGCCCGCGAAGCCCATCAGGAGGGTGCCGCGGAGGGTGGGGCGGATTTCGTGGGTGTGGGTGTGGCCGTCCCCGTGGTCGTGGGTGTGCGTATGCCCGTGGGTGTGCCCATGCCCGTGGCTGTGCCCGTGCCCGTGCTCATGCCCGTGCCCGTGCTCATGGTCGTGCTGGTGCTGGTGCTGGTGTGCCTTCACATGGCGGTGTCTGCGGACCGCCTTGCGCAGCAGCCCCGCGCCCGCCAGCGCGACCAGCACCCCGCTCGCGATGCCCAGCCAGGAGATCACCGAGGGCGCGGCCGCCGAACCCGCCGTGACCAGCAGCCCCAGGGCGAACACCCCCATCGTGTGGGTGACCGTCACCGACGCGCCCAGCGTCAGCACATCGCGCAGCGCGCTGCGCCCGCCGGCCGCGGCGGCCGCCGCCATCATCGTCTTCCCGTGGCCCGGGGCGAGCGCGTGCATCGCGCCCAGCATGACCGCGATGCCGAAGGCGGTGAGCGCGAAGCCGAAGGTGATGTCGTGCCGCGCCACCATCGAGGTGAGCGCCTGCGTCCAGCGGTCCGCGCCGCGCGGCAGCACCGACGAACCCACCGCGTCGTCCCGGTCGGACGCCGGGCCGGCCGCGGCCAGCGCCGGACCGCCCGGCTCGACCCGGAGGGTGGCGGTGCGCTGATCGAGCGGCGAGGAGAGCTGGCCCTTGGGGTAGCGGGTCAGCCGGTGGGAGGCCGAGCGGGTGGACACCGTCGAGTCGGTGAGCGTCATCCGGTCGCCCTGGGCCGTCAGTTCGCGCCAGCCGGGGCCGGTGCCGATGTCGTGGGGGCGGTAGCCGATGGCCGCCTTCTGCGCGTGCGCCAGGCCCGCCGTCAGCCGGCAGTCCACGCGCAGCGTCGGCAGCCCGGCCTGACCGGGCCGGTTGCGGGCCGCGCTGCGCTCCACGCGGACGTCGGTCTTACGGCCGTCCACGGTCAGGCGCGCCTTGTCCGCGGCGGTCGCGCAACGGGTGTCGGCCCAGGTGGACAGCTCGCTCCGGGAGAGCGTGTCGTCGCCGCTCTTGTCGATCTGCGCCTTCGCCTG
The DNA here is from genome assembly GCF_052851135.1 of Streptomyces sp. BRA346. Taxonomy (NCBI): domain Bacteria; kingdom Bacillati; phylum Actinomycetota; class Actinomycetes; order Kitasatosporales; family Streptomycetaceae; genus Streptomyces; species Streptomyces sp. BRA346. The sequence goes on from NZ_JAIWIH010000004.1 coordinate 110,801, forward strand.
CGCGGACGGGATCTCGGCCAGGTCCTCGACGTGGTCGACGCGGATGGCGTCCTGCGTGACGACGAGGCCGTCGTAGCGGTTGACGGTGAAGTTGCCGAGGGGATGCGCCTCGGCGCTCCCGGCGGGCAACAAGAGCGGCGCCACGGCCCCCAGGAGCATCCCGGCGGCGATGACCCGCCGCCGGACCCGCCGCCGAGCGGCCACGTCCCGGGGATGCCCGGACGCCTTCCCCCACCCCGCCCCTTCCCGAACCCGGGGCTCCGCCCCGGACCCCGCCGTGGGCTCGGCCCAGGCGCGAGCTGAGCGCTCTGCTCCGGCCCCGGCCGGGTGCTTCGCCTCGGACCTGGCCGGGGGCTGCGTCGGGTGTTCCACCGTGGCGCCAGTCGTGGACTCCGCCCCGGATATCGCCGTGGGCTCGGCCTCAGGCCCGGGAGCGGGCTGTGCGCCGGACCGCGCCGGGTGTTCCGCCTCGGGCCTGGGCCCGGGCTTCGCCCGGGACTCTGCCGCGGGCTCCGTCTCGAGGGTGGGGCGCGTTGCGGCGGGCTTGGTCGCCGTCCAGCCCGGCCAGGGGGCACCTCCCAGCGGTAGCCGGGGGAGATTGAGGACCGGGGTCCGGGGCGGAGCCCCGGTTCGGGAAGGGGCGGGGTGGGGAATGGTCATCGCGCACCGCCCAGCCGCTTCAGGGCCGCCTTCGCGTCGCGCGCGCCCGTCGGGGAGAAGCCCGGGTTGAGGTCGAGGGCCGCGGCGAGGTGGTCGCGGGCGGACGCGTCGTCGCCGAGCGACTTCTCGATCATGCCCCGGTGGTAGAGGAAGGCCGCGTTGCGGTAGCCCGGTTCGGCGGCGCGCTTGGCGGCGGTGAGGGCCTCGCGGTCCTTGCCGTTGCGGTGCAGGGCCCAGGCGAGGGCGTCGGCGGTGTGCACGGTCTGCCGTCGGTCCCATTCGGCGCGGGCCGCCTTCAGGGCCTCCTTGACGTCGCCGTGGTCGGCCGCGACGAGGGCGCTGTCGAGGTCGGTCGCCACGCCGTTCGCGCGGGCCAGGGTGATCCAGGTGTCGACCACCGCGTACTGCTGCTTCGCCTTCTGGGCGTCCTTCTTGCCGTCGCCCCGCGCCTCGTACGCCTCGCCCAGCGCCGCCAGCTGGGCGGGCAGCGGGGAGCTCCGTACGACCGCTTCGAGGTCGCGTACGGCGGCCCCGAAGCGGCCCTCGGCGGCCGCGGTGCGGCCGCGGTACTCCAGGGCCGGGAGATAGCCGGGCGCGGTGCGCAGGGCGGTGCGGAAGGCGCTCCGCGCCGCGTCGTACCGGCCTTGGCCGAAGGCGAGTTGGCCGAGCGAGGTGGCGACGTAGGCGATGTCGCCGGGCGAGGTCGCGGACTCCCGCGCGCGGTCCAGGACCTCGCGCGCCCCCTTCGGATCGCCGCGCAGCTCCTTGNCGTAGGCGAGCCGGGTGAAGATGGGGATGCCGGGCCGCACCGAGTCGGCGTGTTCGGCGGCGGCGGTCGCGTCCTCGTAGCGGCCCAGCTCCACCAGGGCGTCGATCCGGACGGCCATCGCCGACTGGCTGTAGGAGTTGATCTTCAGGGCCTTGTCGGCGTCCCGCAGCGCGCTCGGGAAGTCGTGCCGGGCGGCGGCGAGGGAGGCGCGCCCGGCGAGCGCCTCGTCGTTGTCGCGCGGCTGGACGGCGAGCGAGCGGGCGAAGGTCTTCTCCGCCTGCGGATAGCGGGTGGGGTCGCCGGTGGTGCGGGCCTGTTCGATGTAGGCGGCGCCGAGCCCGGACCAGCCGGAGGCGTCCTTCGGCTGGGCGCGCAGATGCTTCTGGAGGGCGCTGATCCGTCCGGCGAGGCCGTCGGCCGAGACCTGCTGGAGCGACGCCGGAGCCCCGGCGGCGCGCAGCGACACCGGCCCGGCGGGCTGGTCGGCGGGGGTTCCACTGAGTACGGACGAGGCGGCGGTCAGACCCACCGCGAGGGTGCAGACGACGGCCGCCGTGCGGACCGTGCGGGGGAGGGGTGGCCGGAGAGCCATGGGTGACAGCTGCCTTTCGCCGTAACAGGCATAACAGGAAAGAGGGGGGCGCGGTCCCGCACGACGGGGAGTGTGCGAGGGGCGGGACCGCGCCCGCGGGGTGGTGCGAGAGGAGACGGGCGCGGGTCAGTGCCTGCGTGCGCGGGCGGGACGGCGCGACTTGCGCCACCACATGAGGCCGAGGCCCACCAGCAGGACGGCGCCGCCGCCGCTCGCCGCGGATCCGGCGAGCACCATGGTGTCCTCGGAGGAGCCGCCGATGCCCGAGCCGCCTTCCAGCAGGGACGAACCGGCGCTCTTGGAGACGGCCTTGGCGTCCGAACCGGAGCTGGGCAGCGCGAGGAACGGGAAGGCGCCGTAGAACTCCTGGTCGTTCTTGTCGACCGCGTCGCCCAGGTCGTTCTTCTTGCCGAGGAGTTCGCCCTCCACGGCCTGGAGCGAGATGTCGAGCACGTCGTCGAGCGGCCGCCGGCCGTTGGGGAACCCGGCGTTGTCACCGTCGAGCACACCGAGCCGCTTGGGGTTCTTCGCGGGCTTGATGGAGGTGTTGAGGCGCAGCATCTCGGAGGGGCGGACGTGCGGCGGCTGGTTGAGCTTGGGCACGCCGGTCAGGAAGACCTGCACGAGGTCGTCGCGCGGGGTGTCCGGGGCCTCGATCTTGTAGATCTGCTCGATCAGCTTGGGCAGTTCGGGTTCCGTGACGGACTTCAGGAACTGGCCGTCGTCCCACGGGGCCGAGGCGTTGAACTTGTCCTTGTCCTTGCGCGGCAGGACCACCTCGTTGACCAGCGGGTTGCCGAGCCGGGAGACCTGGGCCCAGTCGCCGTCCGCACTCCTGCGGTGGACGGTGGACCACACGCCGATCACCGGCTGGTCGTCGGACTTGGTCAGCGCCTTGGTCGGCACCTGGAGGGCCAGGGACTGGACGTTGTACCCCTTGAGGGTGTCGTTGCCGACCTCGGACATGTCGCCGCCGTAGAGCAGGTCGAAGACCCGCAGGTCGGCGAAGAACGGGTCGTCGGCCTGACCGGCGAAGCTGGTCGAGCCGCCGCTGTAGCCGATCTTCTGGACCGCCTGGTCGCGGAGCTTCTTGTAGTCGGGCATGGACGCCTTGCCGACGTTCGACGGGGCGACCGGCAGGTCGTCGGCGAGCTTGGCCCGGGCGACGGCCCGCTGGTTCTTGAGCTTGATGACCTCGAGGTCGTAGCTCTGGGTGAAGTTGAGGTCCGGGTCGTCGAGCGACTCGACCGGGCCGGTGTTGTAGAGGAACGTGTCCCCGTTCTTCACATGGTCCTCGAACGTCCAGCGGAAGAGCAGATCGCCCTGGCCGTCGCCGTCGTTGTCGACGTGCAGGTCGTACCGGGCGTCCGTGCCGAACTTGTAGAAGTTCGGGCCGCCGGCCGGGTCCTGGAACGGCAGGAAGTTCGTGACCAGGGTGGTCGTGTCCGACTTGTCGGGGCTCTGGAACGCGTACACGTCCGTCGCGTCGTACTGCGGCTGCCCCGAGATCAGCGGCGCCTCCCGGTGGCTGGAGGCTGCCGCGGTCTGCGGCTGTAGCGCCGCGACGCCGGCGGCCGTGAGCGCGCCCGCGGCCAGCGAGCAGCAGACGAGCCCGGCCAAGCTCCTGGTGAATGCGGTCATCGTGTCGGTCCTTCGCACCTTGCCGGATGTTCCTTCATGCGGCTATTCGGGGCGGAGGGCCGAATGGCTTGGTGCGTTCCGTAATTTGTCACGAATGGCAAAGGGGCTCTCACCGGGGCCGATCTTCACTGTATGGGCGTCAACACCCTTGACGTGGTGGTGAATCAGGAACCTGGGATGCGCAGGTGACGGCTCGGGGAGGTAGGGTTACTCTGCCCGGGGCGGGTGCCCTCGAACGGGTGGGGAGTGACATGGAGCAGATAACAGTACGCAGCAGGCCCCGAGTGCCTGCCATTCACTGCGGGAGCGGAGCGTCCAGCGCGCGGCTCGACCGCCATCTCGCGGTGCTGGGCGGCCCGGCCGTCCCGGAGCGGGAGGCCGAGGGCGCGACGGTGCTGATGCAGGAGCTCATCGCACGCGATCAAGCGCGCGCGAAGAACAACCGGGGTGCCCGGGTGTCGCTGTTCGCGCCGCTGCGCCGGCTGCGGCGCTCGCTGTTCGGCAGCCACGCCTGACCCACCGCGTCCGACCGCCCCGCCAGGCCGCGGCACACCCGCGCGCGACCGCATCCGCATCCCGGGTAGGCAGGACGCACCGGCCCGCTCCAGCCGGTGCTCCGTGGCATGAGTTCACGCCGTTGAGTTCACGCTGTGAGGCACGGCACACCACCGGCCTCCCGGGATGCGTACCGCCCCGCCCCCGCCGTGTAGTGGCGGGTCGGTCACAGCAGCGCGAACTGGCCCTCCGGCCCCTCCTCCTGGTGGTCCAGCACCGACGCCGGGCGGCGGGCCCCGGCGGCCACCGGCAGCACCCCCGCGGCGCGCAGCTCCTCCGAACCCACCACCGGCCCTCCGGCCACCCGGTCGGCCAGCGCCTCCCGAGCCGGGCGCAGCTCGGCCAGCAGCGCCAGCACGGTGATCAGCTCCAGCAGCTCCGACGTCCAGGCCCGCGGCCATCCGGCCGGTGCGCCGACCGCCTCCAGCGTGCCCGGCTCGGCCCGCGCCGTACGCCGCTCGAACCACGCCTCCAGCACCCGCACCCCGCCCGCGTGGGCCTCCCACGCGGCCCGCGGTACGGGCGAGATGCGCCCCCCGCCCAGCAGCAGGGCCGCCTCGTCCGGGTCGTAACCGATGGTGTCCGGCAGCCCGCGCTCGGGCAGCGCTGCGCGCACGTACGGGCGCTGGCCACCCGGCATGCGCGGGCGCTCACCACTGTGCGCCCCGCGCGTGTGCAGCCACAGCGCACGGCGGCCCAGCTCCACGCCCGTCTCCCAGGTCTCGGGGTCGGCGGTCAGCGGTACGGCGCACGGCGCGCCCCGGTGCGCGGCGGCGGCCCAGGCGAGGAAGTCCTCGGCGGCGACCGGATGGCCGAGCCGCTCACCGAGGTGGCCGAGCAGCCCCGGCGCGAGATTGGGCTCGTGTCCGCCCGGGCGGCGGTAGAGGGGGCGGATCAGCCCGGGGCGCCCGGCGGGCGAGTGGCCGTCGGGCAGCAGCGCCGAGAAGGTGAGCACCGGATCGGGGTCGGGCCCGCCCGCCTCCACCACATGGATCTGCCGGTCGTCCGCGACCCGCCACAGCTCGGGGCGGGCGGCGTCGAGCACGCGGTGATCCGGTATCAGCCACTGCTGGTCGAACGGCCCGTGCGCGACCCGCACCGGCTCCGGACACGGCCCGTCCTCGCGGGCCAGCCGGGCGGTCGAGGTGGCCTGGCCGGGCAGCTGGCTCACGGAGGTGTGCAGCGTACGGGCGCGGCTCGGCCGGAACAGCGCCGCCCGCTCGGCCTCGTCCCCGGCGCCCACCAGCCGCGCCCAGCGGGCCCGCAGTGCCCCCGCGTCAGGGCCTGCGACCCAGCCCCGCCCGAACCGTGGCGGCCGCACGGACCAGGGCATGAGATCCGCCAGCAGCGCTGCGTCTCGGGTTGCCGTCACCCTGCCGCCTTTCACCCGGCACGTACGTCGGTCAGCCCGGGCATCGTAGCTGTGTCCGCCACGGTGGTCAGTCGGCGTCCACCGTCACCGAGAACGAGAAGCGGTCGCCGCGGTAGTGGATGCGGGCCACGTCGACCACGCGGCCCGCCTCGTCGTACGTCACCCCCGTGTAGTGGAGGATCGGGCTGAGCAGCGGGATCTGGAGGAGGCGGGCGGTCTCCGGGTCGGCCAGGCGCGCTTCCACGGTGTCGGTGATGCGGCTGATCCGCACCCCCACCGCGTCCCGCAGCACCTTCGTCATGGGCCAGCGCGCCAGGTCCGCGAGGTCGATGCGGGCGGCGAGCTCGGGGCGGACCAGGTTCTCGGCCCAGTTGGTGGGCTCGTCGCCGTGCTCGTCCCGGCGCAGCCGGCGGTAGGAGGCGGCCTCCTCCAAGCCGGGGAAGTACCCGGCGAGCTCCGCCGGGACCGGTGCCGGGCCGTGCTCCAGCACCGTGGTCCGCTCCCCGGACTGCTGGGCCACGATCGCGTCCACCGAGCCCAGCAGCCGCACCGGCGTGCCGCGCCGCGCGCTCGGCTCGATGAAGGTGCCGCGCCGCCGGTGGCGGCTGATCAGGCCCTCCGACTCCAGCTCCTTCAGCGCCTGCCGCATGGTGAGGACGCTGACGCCGTAGTGCTCGGCGAGCCGGTCCTCGGTCGGCAGCCGCAGCGGCTCGTCGGGCCCGCGGCCGAGTATGGAGGCGCGCAGCGACTGCGAGACCTGGTACCAGAGCGGGAGCTTGCGGTTGAGGGCGAGGGAGTCGGGGGCGAAGGTGGTCACAAAGCGGCTCTCCGGTCACGGTCGCTGACGGCCTTGAGGCTCACGCGCGGAAGTGGCGCTCCAGACCCTGCCACACCGCGTCATAGCCCGTCTGGAGCCGGTCGGACTCCCTCGCCTGCCGGGTGGCCGTGACCGGCCAGCGCGTCTCGAACATGAACGCCAGCCCGTCGTCCAGCTTCCGGGGCGTCAGCTCGGCCGCGCTCGCCGCCTCGAAGGTGTCGTGGTCGGGGCCGTGCGCCGACATCATGTTGTGCAGCGAGCCGCCGCCGGGGACGAAGCCGCCCGGACCTGCGGTCTTGGCGTCGTACGCGCCCTCGATCAGACCCATGTACTCGCTCATCACATTGCGGTGGAAGTACGGCGGCCGGAAGGTGTCCTCGCCGACCAGCCAGCGCGGTGCGAACACCACGAAGTCGACGCCCGCGAGCCCGGGGGTGTCGGACGGCGAGGTGAGCACCGTGAAGATGGACGGGTCGGGGTGGTCATAGCTGATGGTGCCCATGACGTTGAAACGGCGCAGATCGTATACGTACGGCACGTGGTTGCCGTGCCAGGCGACGACGTCGAGGGGGGAGTGGTCGTACGTCGCGGCCCAGAGGTTGCCGCAGTACTTGTTGACCACCTCCACCGGGCGCTCCACGTCCTCGTACGCCGCGACGGGGGCCAGGAAGTCGCGCGCGTTGGCCAGCCCGTTGGCGCCGATGGGGCCGAGGTCGGGGAGGACGAAGGGGCGGCCGTAGTTCTCGCAGACGTAGCCGCGGACGGAAGCGCCGAGCGGCTCGACCCGGAAGCGCACCCCGCGCGGGATGAGCGCGACATGGCCCGGCTCGGCGCGCAGCAGCCCCAGCTCGGTGTGGAGGAGCAGCCCGCCGCGCTCGGGGACGATCAGCAGCTCGCCGTCCGCGTCGCTGAAGACGCGGTCGGTCATGGGCGCGTTGGCGACGTAGAGGTGGATGGCCATGCCGGTGCGCTGGGCGGCGTCCCCGTTGCCGCCGAGCGTCCACAGCCCGGACAGCCAGTCGGTGGGCCCGGCGGGCTCCGGCAGCGGGTCCCAGCGCAGCCGGTTGGGGTCCGGGACGGAGTCGGTGAAGGGGGCTCCGCGCAGGGTGCCGTTGTCGATGCGGAGATACGGCGGGTGCGCGGCCGACGGGCGGATGCGGTACAGCCAGGAGCGGCGGTTGTGGGCGCGCGGCTCGGTGAAGGCGGTGCCGCTCAGCTGCTCCGCGTACAGCCCGAGCGGGGCGCGCTGGGGCGAGTTGCGGCCGACGGGCAGCGCGCCGGGGACCGCCTCGCTGCTGTGCTCGTTGCCGAACCCGGAGGCGTACACCAGCCCTTCGGCGGTCTTGCGCGCTCGCTCGATCCCCGTGCCCTCGCCCATGGCGTGCTCCCGACGCTCCGACGAATCCTCTGTCCGACGATAGGAATCGAAGAGGGCTTACGTCAATGATCGGGCAGGATGGTGGCGTGCCCATACCGCCTCTCCGCCGCCCACCGGTCCAGCGCCGCAGCGCCGAACGCCTCGGCCGGATCCTCGACGCCTGCGCCGAGCTGCTCGACGAGATGAGCTATGAGGAGCTGAGCACCCGCGCGGTCGCCGAGCGCGCCCAGGTGCCCATCGGCTCCGTCTACCGCTTCTTCTCCAACAAACGGGCGATGGCCGAGGCCCTGGCCCACCGCAACCTCGACGAGTACGCCGCGCGCATCACCCGGCGGCTGGCCGGGGCCGGGGCGGACGGAAGCGACTGGCGTGCCGCGATGGACATCGTGGTGGACGAATACCTGGAGATGAAGCGCGGCGCGCCGGGCTTCGCGCTCGTCGAGTTCGGCATGCCGGTCCCGGCGACCGGCCTGCCCGACCAGCCCAACCACCTGGTGGCCGACCGCCTCCGCGCCCTCCTCGCCGAACCGCTGGGCCTCGACGGCACCGCCGAGGCCGACGAGCGCCTGCGGGTCGCGTTCCTGCTCGCGGTCGAGACGGCGGACGCGCTGCTGCGGCTCGCCTTCCGGGTGGACCCGGAGGGGGACCCGGCGGTCGTGGCAGAGACGAAGGAGCTGCTGCGGGCGTATCTGGCGCGCGTGCTGGATTAGCGGCGTCCGGTCAAGGGGCCCGCGCGAGCGGTACCGCGGCGGCATACCGGCCGGTATGGTGAGGCGCCGTCGCAGCCGTACCGTCCCCGGGAGGGACCGATGAGCCGTACCGCACTGCGTATCTGCCCGCTCTGCGAGGCCACCTGTGGGCTCACCCTGACCATCGAGGACGGCACGGTCACCCGGGCGCGCGGCGATGCCGAGGACGTCTTCAGCCGGGGGTTCATCTGCCCCAAGGGCGCCTCGTTCGGGGAGCTGGACGGCGACCCCGACCGGCTGCGGGGACCCCTGGTGCGACGGGACGGACAGCTCCGGGAGGCATCGTGGGAGGAGGCGTTCGCCGCCGTCGCGGAGGGGTTCGGGGAGGTCCTTGGGGCCTACGGGCCGCAGGCCACCGGTGTCGTCCTCGGCAACCCCACGGTCCACACCGTCGCCGGGGCGCTCTTCGTGCCGGTGCTGCTCGGCGCCCTGCGCACCCGCAACGTCTTCACCGCGAGCACCCTCGACCAGATGCCCAAGCACGTCTCCAGCGGGCTGATGTACGGGGACGCCTTTGCCATCCCGGTGCCCGATCTGGACCGTACGGACCACCTCCTCATGTTCGGCGCCAACCCGCTGGACTCCAACGGCAGCCTCTGCACCGCCCCCGACTTCCCCGGCCGGCTGCGCGCCCTGCGGCGGCGCGGCGGCAAGCTGGTGGTGATCGATCCGCGGCGTACCCGCACCGCCAAGCTGGCCGACCGTCACGTGGCGATCCGGCCCGGCACGGACGCGCTGCTGCTGTTCGCGATGGTGTCGGTGCTGTTCGACGAGGGGCTGGTGGCCCCCGGGGCGCTCGGCGCGCACCTCAGCGGCATCGAGGAGGTCAAGGAGCTGGCCGCGGGCTTCACCCCGGAGGCCGTGGCCGAGGCCTGTGACGTACCCGCGGAGGAGATCCGCGTCCTCGCCCGGGAATTCGCCGCCGCGCCCCGGGCCGTGGCGTACGGGCGCGTCGGCTCCAGCACGGTCGAGTTCGGCACGCTCACCAACTGGCTGATCGACGTTCTGGGCGCCCTCACCGGGAACCTCGACCGGCCCGGCGGCATGATGTTCCCGCTCTCCGCGACCGGCGGGTGGAAGCGCCCGGCGGCGCCCGGGAAGGGGTTCGCGCTCGGCCGCTGGCACAGCAGGGTCAGCGGCCACCCCGAGGCGAAGGGCGAGCTGCCCGCCGTCGCGCTCGCCGAGGAGATCGAGACGCCGGGCGAGGAGCGGATACGGGCGGTGCTGGCGATCGCGGGGAACCCCGTGCTGTCCGCGCCGGACGGCGACCGGCTCGACCGGGCCCTGGCCGGGCTCGACTTCATGGTCAGCGTCGACCCGTACCTCAACGAGACCTCACGCCACGCCCATGTCGTGCTGCCGCCGCCCCCGCCCAGCCAGAGCCCGCACTTCGACTACGCCTTCAACGGCTTCGCCGTCCGCAACCAGGTCCGCTACACCCGCCCCGCGGTCCCGCTCGACCCGGACCGGATGTGCGAGACCGAGATCCTGGCCCGGCTGGTGCTGTGCCTGAGCGGGCAGCACGGCGCCGACCCGGCGACCGTCGACGACATGGCGATCGGCATGACGCTCGGCAAGGCCGTCGCCGACCCCACCGCCCCGGTGTACGGGCGCGACGCCGCCGAACTCGCCGCCGGGCTGACCGGGCTCACCGGCGCCGAACGGCGGCTGGACATGATGCTGCGCCTCGGCCCGTACGGCGAGGGCTTCGGCGCCGACCCCGACGGCCTCACCCTGGAGAAGGTGCTCGCCCATCCGCACGGCATCGACCTCGGACCGCTGAGCCCCCGCATCCCCGGGCTGCTGAAGACCCGCAGCGGCACGGTGGAGCTGTGCCCGGAGCCGATCGCCGCCGATGTGGCGCGGCTGCGCGGGGCGCTGGCCGCGCGGCCCGACGAGCTGCTCCTGGTCGGCCGCCGCCATCTGCGCTCCAACAACAGCTGGATGCACAACGTCCCGGCGCTGATGGGCGGCAGCAACCGCTGCACGCTCCAGGTGCACCCGGACGACGCGGCGCGGCTCGGGCTGGCCGACGGCGGGCTCGCCCGGGTCACCGGCGACGGGGGCGAGCTGGAGGTGCCGGTGGAGGTGACGGACGCGGTGCGCACCGGAGTGGTGAGCCTGCCGCACGGCTGGGGCCATGCCCGCCCCGGCACCCGGCTCGCCGTCGCGGGGGCCGATCCGGGGGTCAACGTCAATCAGCTCATCGACGGCTCCCGGCTGGACCCGCTCTCGGGAACGGCGGTGCTCAACGGGTGCCCGGTGCGGGTGACGGCCCTTCCGCTCACGGTCACCGCAGCCGCCCTAGGGGATTGACCTGGGGTTTTGCGCTTATTGCTCACGCGTCAAGACCTTGTTAACGCCAAGTTGCGCCACCTAACGTCGCCCCGACCGCCAAATCTGGGGGAGTTCAAAGGCGAACGTGAGGTAGCCACATGCTGACAATCCTCGGTTTCGTCATGATCGCAACATTCCTGGTTCTGATCATGATGAAGAAGATGTCCCCGATGGGGGCACTGGTGCTCATCCCGGCGCTGTTCTGCGTCCTTGTCGGGAAGGGGGCGCACCTCGGTGATTACGTCATCGATGGCATCGGGGAGCTGGCACCCACCGCCGCGATGCTGTTCTTCGCGATCATCTACTTCGGGGTGATGATCGACGTCGGTCTCTTCGACCCGATCGTCCGCGTCATCCTGCGGTTCTGCAAGGCGGACCCGATGCGGGTCGTGGTCGGCACCGCGGTGCTCGCGGCGATCGTCTCGCTCGACGGCGACGGCTCCACCACCTTCATGATCACGGTGTCGGCCATGGTGCCGCTCTACCGGAAGCTGAAGATGAGCCTGGTCGTGATGACCGGTGTCGCCGCGATGGCCAACGGTGTCATGAACACGCTCCCCTGGGGTGGCCCCACCGCCCGCGCAGCCGCCGCGCTCAAGGTCGACGCGAGCGACATCTTCGTCCCGATGATCCCCGCCCTCGCGGTCGGTCTGCTCTTCGTCTTCGCCCTCTCGTACGGCCTCGGACTGCGCGAGCGCAAGCGCCTCGGCGTGCTGACCCTCGACGAGGTCACCGAGGGCGACCCGGAGACGGTGCTCGTCGGCGCGGGTGCCGGAGCCGAGGGCGGCAAGGGCCAGGGCATCAGCCTGGGCAAGCGCACCGGCGGCGCCGGCGGCGGTACGGACGCCGAGGCCCCCGCGGGCGGCCCGGCCGGGGACGACGGCGAGTTCAAGGGCCTCGACCCGAACCGCGCCACCCTGCGTCCCAAGCTCTACTGGTTCAACGCGGCGCTCACCGTCGCCCTGCTGGCCCTGATGATCACCGAGACGCTGGACATCCCGGTCCTCTTCCTGCTGGCCGCCGCCATCGCGCTCACGGTCAACTTCCCGCGCATGGCCGACCAGAAGGAGCGGGTCGCCGCCCACGCCGAGAACGTCGTCAACGTCTCCGGCATGGTCTTCGCCGCCGCCGTCTTCACCGGTGTCCTCACCGGCACCGGCATGGTCGAGAACATGGCCCGCTGGGTCGTCGACGGCGTCCCCGACGCCATGGGTCCGCAGATGGGCCTGATCACCGGTCTGCTGTCGATCCCGTTCACCTACTTCATGTCCAACGACGGGTTCTACTTCGGCATCGTGCCGATCCTCGCCGAGGCGGGCCACACCCACGGCGTCTCCGCGCTGGAGATCGCCCGCGCCTCGCTCGTCGGACAGGCCCTGCACATGTCGAGCCCGCTGGTCCCCGCCGTGTACGTGCTCGTCGGTATGGCCAAGGTCGAATTCGGCGACCACACCCGGTTCACGGTGAAGTGGGCGGTGCTCACCTCCCTGGTGGTGCTGGCGGCCGGAATCGCGTTCGGCATCATCTGACCCGTGACGACTTCGGAGCCCGGTAGGGGCTGGCTGCTGCGCCTGGTCATCGCTTTCTCCTTCGCACAGGGGGCGGTGAGCATGGCGAGACCGGCCGTCTCCTACCGGGCTCTCGCGCTGGGCGCCGACGCCCGCGCGGTCGGTGTGATCGCTGGCATCTACGCGCTGCTGCCGCTGTTCGCCGCCGTACCGCTCGGGCGGCGCACCGACCACGGTCGGTGCGCCCCGCTGCTGCCGGTCGGCGTGGTGCTCATCGCCGCCGGGTGCGGGCTCAGCGGTACGGCGGGCTCGCTGCCCGAAATGGCCGCGTGGAGCGGGGTGATGGGACTTGGCCATCTGTCATTCGTCATCGGTGCGCAGTCACTCGTCGCCCGGCAGAGCCCCCCGGCCGACCAGGACCGCAACTTCGGCCACTTCACCGTCGGCGCCTCGCTCGGCCAGCTCATCGGACCCATCGCCGCCGGACAGCTGGTCTCCGGCCACGACGGCGCGCTGGCTCGCACCAGCGCCGCCGCGCTCTTCGTCGCCGCCGCCGTCGCGGCCTGTTCGGTCACCTCGCTGTGGCGGATCGAGCACCGCCCGGCCGGGGGGCGCGTGGAGAAGCCCGCCGAAGCGGCATCCGCCCGGCGGGTGCCGGTGTTCGGCATCCTGCGCACCCGCGGGGTCGCCTCCGGCATCTTCATCAGCCTCGCCGTGCTCTCCGCCACCGACATCCTCACCGCCTATCTGCCCGTCGTCGGCGAACAGCGCGCCATCTCGCCCGCCGTCGTCGGCCTGCTGCTCAGCCTGCGCGCCGCCGCCACCGTCGCCTGCCGCCTGGTGATGACCCCGATGATCCGGCTGATGGGCCGGACCGTGCTGATGGCCGTCAGCTGTCTGGGCGCCGGGCTGCTGTGCGCGGCCGTCGCCCTGCCGCTGCCCGCCTGGGCGCTCGGCGTGCTGCTCGCCGCGCTCGGCTTCTGCCTCGGCGTCGGCCAGCCGCTGTCCATGAGCACCGTCGTCCAGGCCGCGCCCGACGAGGCGCGCAGCACCGCCCTCGCGCTGCGGCTCACCGGCAACCGCCTCGGCCAGGTCGCCGCGCCCGCCTCGGCCGGACTGCTCGCCGGGCTCGCGGGCACCGCCGCCCCCTTCGTCATGCTCGGCGTGCTGCTGCTGGGCTCGGCGGCGATAGCCGTACGGCCCCTGAGGTGCGCCGCCGACACGGCGGTCCCTCCGGCCGTTCCGGACGCGCGCACACCCCCGCGCGCGGCTGAGGAGGAACGCAGCGCGGTTTCGGGGAGGTGCGGGCCGGGGGAGGAAACATCGGCCCGCACCGACCCCGAGGAGCCCACACCATGACCCGCGCCGCCGTCCTCCCCGCCCTCGGCACGCCGCTCCGCGTCCAGGACATCGAGATCCCCGACCCCGGACCGGGACGGGTGCGGGTGCGGCTCGCCGCGGCCGGGGTGTGCCACTCGGATCTGTCGCTGTCCAACGGAACGCTCCGCCAGCCCGTCCCCGCCGTCCTCGGCCACGAGGGCTCGGGCACCGTGACGGCGGTCGGCGACGGCGTGACGGGGGTCGCCCCGGGCGACGCCGTCGTCCTCAACTGGGCCCCGTCCTGCGGGAGATGCCACTACTGCGGGCTCGGCGAGCCGTGGCTGTGCGCCAAGGCCGGGGACGCCGCGGCACTGCCGTACGCCACGCTGACCGCCGACGGCAGCGCGCTGTACCCGGGTCTCGGCACGGCCGCGTTCGCCGAGGAGACCGTCGTACCGGCGCACGCCGTGCTCCCGCTGCCGGACGGCGTACCGCTCACCGACGGCGCCCTGCTCGGGTGCGCGGTGCTCACCGGGTACGGCGCCGTCCACCACAGCGCCCAGGTACGGCCCGGCGAGTCCGTCGCCGTCTTCGGCATCGGCGGGGTCGGCCTGGCCGTGCTCCAGGCGGCGCGCCTCGCGGGGGCCGGGACGATCGTCGCGGTGGACGTATCACCGGGCAAGGAGGAACTGGCCCGCGCGGCGGGCGCGACCGAGTTCGTCCTCACCGGCGACGGCACCGGCACCGGCGACCCGGCGAAGCGGATCCGCGCGCTCACCGGCGGCCACGGCGCCGACGCCGCCATCGAATGCGTCGGCCGCGCCGACACCATCCGCGCCGCCTGGTCCGCCACCCGCCGCGGCGGCCGGACGACCGTCGTCGGCATCGGCGGCAAGGACCAGCAGGTCACCTTCTCGGCGCTGGAACTGTTCTACTTCGGCCGCACCCTCTCCGGCTGCGTCTACGGCAACAGCGACCCCGCCCGCGACCTCCCCGTCCTCGCCGAGCACATCCGCGCGGGACGGCTCGACCCGTCGGCGCTGGTGACCGAGCGCATCGGCCTGGACGGCATCCCGGCGGCCTTCGACGCGATGCTCGCGGGACGCGGAGGGCGGGCCCTCGTGGTTTTCTAGGGGCCTTCCAGGTGTGCTCCAGGTGTGCTCTGGGCGTTCCCGTCCGCCACCATGGCCAGCCACGGCCGGTACGCGTCCCCGAACGGTTCGGCGCCACCCACGACCGCCTCCATCAGCCACCGCCCCGCCGCCTCGGCCTGCGCGATGACGTCCGCCGGATACCCGTACCGCACCTGGTGCTCCGCGAACTCGTCCTCGTCCACCAGCAGCGTCGCCCCGTCGGCCCGCTTCCGGAGCACGTCCAGATCGAGGTCGACCATGGTGACCTCCTCCGGGGAGACCCACTCCACCGGAGTGGTGATGTCGCAGTACACCTCGGTCGAGCGCGGCGGCGCGTTGAACACCGCGGTCCACCACGTCCCGCGCGGGAAGAGGACCACATACGCGCACTCGGTGGGCACGTCGGGGCCGTACCCCTTGCGCGTCACCGAGTGGGGAGGCAGCCCCAGCCAGACCCCGTGCTCGTCCTCGCCCAGCCTGCGCATGCGCATGTTCCAGTGCAGAGTGCCGTCGTACTTCCGGTAGTTGACCTGGACCAAAGACGTCATGGGGTGGATCCTAGCCCTCGGCCGGAGACGTGTCCTAAGCGCTTGCTCACCCTCCGTGTAGGGTGTCCGCCATGGACGTGGAGCGGAAGAACGCCGGGGGCCGGGCCGAGGCGTGGGGAGACATTACGCCGGACGCGGCCCGGCGGCTGGTGAGCGCCGCCGTGCACGCCTTCGCCGAGCGGGGCTATCACGCCACCACCACGCGGGACATCGCCGGGCGCGCCGGAATGAGCCCGGCCGCCCTCTACATCCACTACAAGACCAAGGAAGAGCTGCTCTACCAGATCAGCAAGGTCGGCCACCGGCTCGCGCTGGACATCCTGGAGGAGGCGCGGGACGGGGAAGGGACCCCCGCCGAGCGGCTGGCCACCGCGGTGCGGGGCTTCGTGCGGTGGCACGCCGAGCACCATATGACCGCGCGCGTGGTGCAGTACGAGCTGGGCGCGCTCGGGGAGGAGCACCACGCCGAGGTCATCGCCATGCGCCGGGCCACGGACGCGGCGGTGCGCTCGATCATCGAGGACGGGGTGCGGGCGGGCGCCTTCGACGTGCCGGACGTGCGGGGCACCACGGTCGCGGTGCTGTCGCTGTGCATCGATGTCGCCCGCTGGTTCAACGCGCGGGGGCGCAGCACCCCCGACGAGGTCGGTGACCTCTACGCCGGGCTGGTGCTGCGCATGGTCGGCGCGGACGGCGCGGGCACTCCCTAGCGGGCTGCTAGAGGTAGTAGCGGGCCACCGTTTCCGCCACGCAGGCGGGCTTGGTGCTGCCCTCGCGCTCGATGGTGATCGTGAGCGTCAGTTGGAGTCCGTCCTTCACCTCGGCCACCTCGGCGATGCGGCCCGTGGCGCGCAGGCGGGAGCCGACCGGGACGGGGGAGGGGAAGCGGACCTTGTTCGTGCCGTAGTTGACGCCCATCCGTACGCCTTCGACCCCCAGCAGCTGCGGGGTGAAGAGCGGCACGAGGGACAGGGTCAGATAGCCGTGCGCGATGGTCGTGCCGAAGGGGCCCGCGGCGGCCTTCTCGGGATCGACGTGGATCCACTGGTGGTCGCCGGTCGCCTCGGCGAACAGGTCGATCCGCTTCTGGTCGATCTCCAGCCAGTCGCTGGGGCCGAGTTCCTCGCCGACCGCGGCGCGCAGTTCCTCGGGCGAGGTGAAGATCCTGGGCTCTGCCATGTGTGGTGCCTCCCGGGCGACTGGCGATGCGGCTAAGCGACTGCTCAGCATGCTCGGGTGACCTGGCTCCTGTCAACGCTTCCGGCCACGCGCCCTCCGCGTGGCCTCGGTGTTCGGGGCGCCCCTCGACTTCCGGGGCGCGCCCGCCGGGCACCGGCGAGCGCGCCCCCGGCCCGGGGCCGGGCGGCCTCAGGCCGCCGCGTACCGCGTCACCGTCGCGCGGGCGGCGCGCCGGGAGGCCGTCAGTGCCTCGGTGGTGAGCAGCGGAACCGGCACCACGATGCCGCAGTCCTCGCAGACCGGTCCGGCCACGGGGTAGCGGTCCAGGTCCTCCCGCCAGACCAGCCGTTCCTGGGCGCAGACCGGGCAGGCCGATCCCGGGCCCGCCTCCATGGCCACGATCAGCCGCCGCAGGACGTCGGCGAGGCGGCCGTCGGGATGGATCGAGGGAGATTCGCACGGCATGATGTCGCAGCCGCCCCAGGTGTGCAGGTGCCAGTCGTCGACGGCACTGGGCTGGCGGATGCCGTGGTGTTTCTCCAGCCTGCGCCGGGCGGCGAAGTCCGCCTCGTACGCGAGCCACAGGGTGCGGGCCTCCTCGAGTTCTTCGAGTGCCGTGATCAAACGTGTGGGGTCAGGCTGACGGTCCTCCGGGGTGATCCCGGTCCTGGCGCACAGATGGTGCCAGGTCGCCCGGTGCCCGTACGGCGCGAACCGTTCCAGGCATTTGCGCAGCGAGGTGCGCCGGGCGGTGACGTGTCTGCGTGGATTGCGAACCTCTCGTGCGAGTGCTCTGAAACCGGCCACTTCTTACCACCTCCGCGTTGTGCGGACCCGACTCGTTGTCGAATGGACGTAACGCAGCGCGATCCGGATCCACGTGTTTCCAAAAAGTCGAGAAGCAATCCGCGGAAAGAAGTTGACGGCCGCTCATCTTCCGGGGTTGTTGTACCGCCGGTAACCTCCCCCTCAACTGCATCCGGGAGGAGCGGATATGCGTTTCAGAACCGGCAAGCTCACCCGTGTCGCGGTCGCCGCGGCCGCGGTGTTGGCGCTCGGCGCCACGTTCGCGGCCCCGCTGCCGCAAGAGGCCCAGGCGGCGCCCGCCGCCCGGGCAGCCACCGACTACTGCGGCGGACAGTGCTCCGACATCCTGCCGCCCGGCGCGACCGGCAACGCGACACTGGCCGACATCCTCGCCAACCGGGTGTTCGGCACCCGCCCCGCACACAGCGCCGACCAGCTCGGACCGTACAACGACCTGGCCCAGGGCTATCCCACGCTCACCGACGACAAGCTGAACACCTTCTTCAACGACTCCTCGTTCGGGGTCCCGGCGGACCAGGTCGAGTCGGTCACCAAGCCCCGCAACGACGTCACGATCACCCGGGACAAGAAGACCGGCGTCCCCCACATCCAGGGCACCACCCGCGAGGGCACCGAGTTCGGCGCCGGATACGCCGCCGCCCAGGACCGGCTGTGGCTGATGGACCTCTTCCGCCATGTGGGACGCGGCGAGCTGACCTCCTTCGCCGGGGGAGCCGCCTCCAACCAGGGCCTGGAACAGGACTTCTTCCGCCAGGCGCCCTACACCGAGGCCGACTATCAGGCGCAGATCGACTACATCCTGGCCACCGGCGGCGAGCGCGGGAAGCAGGCGCTGGCGGATGCCCAGGCGTACGTCGACGGGATCAACGCCTACGCCAAGAAGGCGAAGGACGGCCGTTACTTCCCCGGCGAGTACGTGCTCACCGGGCACGTCGACGCGATCACCAACGCCGGTGAGATCCAGCCGTTCAAGCTCACCGACCTGATAGCCCTGGCCTCCGTCGTCGGCGCGCTCTTCGGCAACGGCGGGGGCGGCGAGGTGGAGGGCGCGCTGTCGCTGCTCGCCGCCCAGCAGAAGTACGGCCTCGAAGAGGGCAGCAAGGTGTGGGAGTCCTTCCGGCAGCGCAACGACCCCGAGGCCGTGCTGACCGTCCGCGACCGCGCCTTCCCGTACGCGGACAAGCCCGCTTCACCCAAGGGCACCGCCATGCCCGACCGCGGCTCCGTCAGCGCCGAACAGCTCGTGTACGACCGCGAGGGCAGCGCCACCCCGGCCAAGGCCGGGGACCGCACCACGGTCAAGGCGCCCGCCAAGCTCGACAAGCTGCGCGGCATCTACGACGACGGGGTGCTGCCCCGCGACCTGTTCAGCCGCAAGAAGGGCATGTCCAACGCGCTCGTCGTTTCCGGCAAGTACACCGCCGGCGGCCACCCGGTCGCCGTCTTCGGCCCGCAGACCGGCTACTTCGCCCCGCAGCTGCTGATGCTCCAGGAGCTCCAGGGCCCCGGGATCAGCGCCCGCGGCGCGTCCTTCGCGGGCGTCGGCATGTACGTCCAGCTCGGGCGCGGCCAGGACTACGCGTGGAGCGCCACCACCTCCGCCCAGGACGTCACCGACACCTACGCGGTCGAGCTGTGCTCACCGGACGGCTCCGCCCCGTCCAAGGACGCGACGTACTACCGCTACCACGGCGACTGCCTGCCCATGGACAAGCTGGAGCGGCGCAACGCCTGGAAGCCCACCGTCGCCGACTCCACCGCCGCGGGCTCCTACCGGATGCAGGTGTACCGCACCAAGTACGGCCTCGTGACCCATCGCGCCACGGTCGGCGGCAATCCGGTCGCCTACACCTCGCTGCGTGCCACCTACCGGCACGAGGCCGACTCGATCATCGGCTTCCAGATGCTCAACGACCCGGGCTACGTGACCGACGCGAAGTCCTTCCAGAGCGCCGCCCAGCACATCAACTACACCTTCAACTGGTTCTACGCCGACTCCCGGCAGGCCGCCTACTACAACAGCGGGCTCAACATGCGGCGCGCCGACGGCGTCGACCCGTCGCTGCCCGTCAAGGCCGAGCGGGCGTACGAGTGGCGGGACTTCGACCCGGCGGTCAACACCGCCGCGTACACCCCGCCCGCCGAACACCCCCAGTCCATCGACCAGGATTACTACATCAGCTGGAACAACAAGCTCGCCAAGGACTACGGCGCCGCGGGCTTCGGCAACGGCTCCGTGCACCGCGGCAACCTCCTCGACGACCGGGTGCGCGCCCTGGTCAAGAAGGGCGGGGTGACCCGCGCCGCGCTCACCCGGGCGATGGCCGAGGCCGCCGTCACCGATCTGCGCGGCGAGGACGTGCTGCCGGAGCTGCTGAAGGTGCTGCGCAGCAAGCCGATCGACGACCCGGCGCTCGCCACCGCAGTACAGCGGCTGGAGTCCTGGCAGGCGGCGGGCTCACAGCGCCGCGAGACCAGCGGCGGATCGAAGACCTACGGTCACGCGGACGCCGTGCGCATCATGGACGCGTGGTGGCCGCTGCTGGTCGAGGCCGAGTTCAAGCCGGGCCTCGGCGGCGAGCTGTACGACGCGCTGCGCACCAACCTGAGCGTGGACGAAGCGCCCTCGGCGGGCCACGGGCCGACCGGTTCGCACGCCGGGTCGTCCTTCCAGTACGGCTGGTGGTCCTACGTCGACAAGGACCTGCGCGCGGTGCTCGGCGAGGACGTCAAGGGGCCGCTCGCCAAGCGGTACTGCGGCGGCGGCGAGCTGAGCGCCTGCCGTGACGCCCTGCTGAGCAGCCTCAAGCAGGCCGCCGCCAAGCCCGCCACCGAGGTCTACCCCGGCGACGAGAACTGCGCCGCGGGCGACCAGTGGTGCGCGGACTCCATCATCCAGCGCACGGTCGGCGGACTGACCCACGACAAGATCAGCTGGCAGAACCGGCCCACCTTCCAGCAAGTGGTGGAGTTCGCACGCCACCGCTGAGCGCGCGGTTCCGGTATTTCCCGTTGTTTCCGTCGTGAATTCCGGAATATCCCCGCAGGGCCCGGCAGGGAAATGCGTTGCACTATGCTCGGAAACGTCAGGGCGCGTTTTCTTGTACGGGGGAGCAGAAGACCGGAATGTCCTCAAGTGATCGGTGGCAGTACCCCGCGGCGCTGCTGGACACGACGATGGATCAACTCCGCACACTGCTCGCGGTCCACGAGACCGGTACGGCGCTGGGCGCCGCCCGGCTGCTGGGTCGCGAGCAGTCCAGCGTGCAAAAGCAGCTCGACACGATGAACCGGAACTTCGGCACCCTGTGCGGAGAACCGCTCGTCCTCAAACGCGGCCGCAGCCGGAATGTGCTCTTCACCGCCACCGGCGAGAGCCTCGCCGAACTCGCCCGCGGCACGCTTCGCGGATGGCAGGAGGAACTGCGCGACTGCCGCCGCCGGCTCGGCGGCCGGCTGGCCGTCGGCTCCACCCGCTACACCCTCGGCTTTCTGCTGAATGCCGTGGAACTGGTCACCGAGGACTTCGAGAGCCGCGGCGTCGAGCTGAAGGTCGAGCACGTCCGCACCAGGGATCTGCTCGACCGGCTCGGCTCCAAGGAACTCGACCTGGTCTGCGGCAGCGTTCTGGCCGACGGCAGCCGGAACCGCGGGCTCGACGGCTTCGAGGTCATGGAGTGGCGGCGCAGCGGCCTGTCCCTGGTCACCAACCTCGGCGCCGACGAACTGCCCGGCCCTTCCGTCGCAGTGAGCGCCCTGCCCGGGGTGCCGCTCGCGGTCTCCGCCGACGGCCTCATCCCCGGCTTCCTGCGCGGCTGGTTCGGCGGCCGCTACCGCCACGAGCTGCACATAGCGGCCGAGATCGACACCGTGCAGTACGGCCTCGAACTGCTCTCCTCGGGCGTGCTGCGCGGCGCGGTGCTCGTCACCCAGGGGATCGGCGACGCGGTCGCCGACGGGCGGCTGCGGACCGGTGCCGGGCTGCGCACGCTGGAGCTGGCCGATGACATCGCGCCCGAACTGGACGTGCTCGTAGGGGTCTTCGTACGGGCCGGGGAGCGCGCCGCGCAGGACGACGACCATCCGCTCAACGTGCTGTGGAACGCCCTCGCGGGGGAGAACGCCCGCTGGCGCCGCGTCATCGGCGACCAGCGCCCCGGGGGCCCGCGCGCCCGATAGCCGCCCGCCCGGTCGGCGAAACGTCATCAACCGGTCAGTCCCGCGCCCTCTTCCCTTCAACATACCGACTGGTTAGTCTGCCGTTGCGGCCGGGCCGATCCGGGCCGACGGCCGCGCCGCATCCGAGGAGCGTCTCATCGTGGATACCGTGCGTGGAGCGCGAGTTGTCGTCACCGGGGCGGGAGGCGGCATCGGCGCCGCCCTGGCCCGCCGCTTCGCCGCCGAGGGCGCCCGGGTCGTGGTCAACGACCTCGACGCGGCCGGGGCGGAGGCCGTCGCCGCCGAGATCGGCGGCACCGCCGTCCCCGGCGACGCCTCCGGGGTGGTGCCCGCCGCCCGGGACGCGCTCGGCGGGGGCATCGACATCTTCTGCGCCAACGCGGGCGTCGGCCACGGCGGCGGCCCCGAGGCCGACGAGGCGCTGTGGGCCGAGGCCTGGGACGTCAACGTGATGGCCCACGTCCGGGCCGCCCGCGCGCTGCTGCCCGACTGGCTGGAGCGCGGCGAGGGCCGGTTCGTGTCCACGGTGTCCGCCGCCGGGCTGCTCACCATGGTCGGCTCGGCGCCGTACAGCGTCTCCAAGCACGCCGCGCTCGCCTTCGCCGAATGGCTTGTCGCCACCTACCGCCACCGCGGCGTCCAGGTGCACGCCGTGTGCCCGCAGGGCGTGCGCACCACCATGCTGGAGGACAGCGGAACCGCCGGAGACCTGGTGCTCCTGCCCACCGCCATCGAACCGGAAGAGGTCGCCGAGGCCGTGCTGAAGGGCATCGCCGAGAATCGGTTCCTGATTCTGCCGCACCCCGAGGTGGCCGGGTACTACGCCACCCGCGCCACCGACACCGAGCGGTGGCTGCGGGGCATGAACCGCGTGCAGCGCACCCTGGAAGAGACCGAGGAGAGGTCACCGCGATGACGTCGTACCAGGACCAGCCCTGGCTCGCTACGCTCAACGACAAGCAGCGCGAGCCGATCACCCCGCGGCCGAGCGTGCTGCACGCCTTCCGGGAGGCCGTGCGCGACGCCCCGGACCACCCCGCGCTTCGCTACTTCGACGGCCGGGTCACCTACCGGGAGCTGGACGAGCTGTCGGACGGGCTGGCGGGCCACCTCGCCGGGCGCGGCTTCGCCCCCGGCGACCGGCTCGCGATCATGCTCCAGAACACCCCGCACTTCGTGATCGCGCTGCTCGGCGCGTGGAAGGCGGGCGCCGCGGTGGTCCCGGTCAACCCCATGTACAAGGGCGGCGAACTCACCCACATCCTCACCGACGCCGAGGTCACCGCGCTGGTCTGCGCCCGCACCGGCTGGGAGGCGTACATACGGGAGACGGCCGCGGACACCCCGGTGCGCATCGCGCTCACCGCCGACGCGTACGACTTCCAGACCCGGAACGACGAGCGGGTGCTGCGCGACGAGCGCATCCCGGTCCCCGAGGACACCGACGACCTCCTCTCGGCCGCCCGCGCCGGTGCCCGGCCGCCCGCGGTCCATGAGCCCGCGCCCGGCGACATCGCGCTGATCAGCTATACGTCCGGCACCAGCGGCACCCCCAAGGGCGCCATCAACACCCACGTCAACGTCTCCTACAACGCTGACCGGCAGCACCTCCTCCACGAGCTGCCCCCGGGCTCGGTGATCTTCGCGCTGGCGCCGCTGTTCCACATCACCGGCATGGTCTGCGAACTGGGCGCGAGCCTCGCCGGGGCCGGGACGCTCGCGCTGGCGTACCGCTTCGAGACCGGTGTCGTCCTGGACGCGTTCGCCGAACACCGTCCCGCGTACACCGTCGGCCCCTCCACCGCCTTCATGGCGCTGATGGCCCATCCGCAGGCGACCCGCGACCACTTCTCGTCCTTCCGCATCATCTCCTCCGGCGGCGCCCCGCTGCCGCCCGCGCTGGTCGAGCGGTTCGAGACGACCCTCGGCCCGTATATCCACAACGGCTACGGGCTCACCGAGTGCACCGCCCCCTGCGCCAGCGTCCCGCCCGGTGTGCGGGCCCCCGTCGACCCGGTCTCCGGCACCCTGGCGGTCGGCGTGCCCGGCGCGGACACCGTCGTACGGATCGCCGGGGACGACGGGAAGGACCTGCCGTTCGGCGAGCCCGGCGAGATCGTGGTGAGCGGCCCCATGGTCGTCCCCGGCTACTGGCGCCGCCCCGACGCCACCGAGGCCGGGATGCCCGGCGGCGAACTGCGCACCGGGGACATCGGCTTCATGGACGAGGACGGCTGGCTGTACGTCGTCGACCGCAAGAAGGACATGATCAACGCCTCCGGGTTCAAGGTGTGGCCGCGCGAGGTCGAGGACGTGCTCTACACTCACCCAGCCGTCCGCGAGGCGGCCGTCGTCGGCAAGCCGCACCCCTACCGGGGCGAAACGGTCAAGGCGTACGTGAGTCTGCGGCCCGGGGCCGAGGTCACGCCGGACGAGCTGGCCGCCTATTGTGCGGACCGGCTCGCCGCGTACAAGTACCCGCGGGAGGTCGACATCCTGCCCGACCTCCCGAAGACGACCAGTGGCAAGATCCTCCGACGAGAACTGCGAGGATGAGAACGGAAGAGAAGCGGGTGGCGACCATGGCCAGAACGACGAACGGCGACGGACAGCCGGTGCCGCGGCGGCTGCTGGCCGCTGCCACCCGCCTCTTCGCGGAGCGCGGGTTCGACCGGACGTCCGTCCAGGAGATCGTCGAGGCGGCGGGGGTCACCAAGGGAGCCCTGTACCACTACTTCGGCTCCAAGGACGATCTGCTCCACGAGATCTACGGCCGGGTGCTCCGCCTCCAGCAGGAACGGCTCGACTCCTTCGCGGACGCGGACGCTCCCGTAGAGCAGCGGCTGCGGGGGGCGGCGGCCGACGTCGTCGTGACCACCATCGAGAACCTCGACGACACCACGATCTTCTTCCGGTCGATGCACCATCTGAGCCCGGAGAAGTACAAGCAGGTGCGGGCCGAGCGGCGCCGCTACCACGAGCGGTTCCGCGCGCTCGTGGAGGAGGGCCAGCGGACCGGGGTGTTCAGCGCCCACACCCCGGCGGACCTGGTGGTCGACTACCACTTCGGCTCCGTGCACCACCTGGGCACCTGGTACCGCCCCGGCGGCTCCCTGGCCCCCCAACAAGTGGCCGACCACCTGGCCGACCTCCTGCTGCGAGCGCTGCGGCCGTGACACCCGGGGCTCCGCCCCGGACCCCGGTCCTCAAACGCCGGACGGGCTGGAAGATCCAGCCCGTCCAGGGGGGCACCTCCCAGCGTTAGCTGGGGGAGCTTGAGGACACACGCCCGGAGGGCGTGCGGGGTCCGGGGCGGAGCCCCGGTTACGGGAAGGGGCGGGGCTGGGGAAAGACGCCCCGCGCCCGTATCCCTACTGGTACCGCTTCAGCTCACGCCGCGCCAGTGACCGCTGATGCACCTCGTCCGGCCCGTCGGCCAGCCGCAGTGTCCGCGCCGCGGCCCACAGCTCGGCCAGCGGGAAGTCCTGGCTGACCCCGCCCGCGCCGTGCAACTGCACCGCCTGGTCCAGGATCCCCACCACCGTCCGCGGCGTGGCGATCTTGATGGCCTGGATCTCGGTGTGCGCCTCCCGGTTGCCCACCGTGTCCATCATCCAGGCCGTCTTCAGCACCAGCAGCCGCAGCTGCTCGACCGCCACCCGGGCGTCCGCGATCCACTCGTGGACCTGGCCCTGCTGGGCGAGCGCCTTGCCGAACGCCTGCCGGGCCACCGCCCGGCGGCACATCAGCTCGATGCCCCGCTCGGCCATGCCGATCAGCCGCATGCAGTGGTGGATGCGGCCGGGGCCCAACCGGGCCTGGGCGATGGCGAAGCCGCCGCCCTCCTCGCCGATGAGGTTCGTGGCCGGGACCCGGGCCCGGTCGAAGACGACCTCGGCGTGGCCGCCGTGGTAGTGGTCCTCGTAGCCGTAGACCTGCATCGCCCGCCGCACCTCGACGCCGGGCGTATCGCGCGGCACCAGCACCATGGACTGCTGGCGGCGCACATCCGCGCCCTCGGGGTCCGTCTTGCCCATCACGATGAAGATCTTGCAGTCGGGGTTCATCGCCCCGGAGATGTACCACTTGCGCCCGGTGATGACGTAGTCGTCGCCGTCCCGCTCGATCCGGGTCTCGATGTTGGTCGCGTCGGACGAGGCCACCTCGGGCTCGGTCATCGCGAAGGCCGACCGGATCTCGCCCGCGAGCAGCGGCTCCAGCCACTGCTCGCGCTGCTGCTCGCTGCCGAACTGGGTGAGCACCTCCATGTTCCCGGTGTCCGGCGCGGCGCAGTTGAGGGCGGTGGGGGCGAGCTGGGGGCTGCGGCCGGTGATCTCGGCGAGCGGCGCGTACTGGAGGTTGGTGAGCCCCGCGCCGTACGCGGAGTCGGGCAGGAACAGGTTCCACAGCCCCTGCTTGCGGGCCTCGGCCTTCAGTTCCTCCACGACGGTCGGCGTGTCCCAGGGCGAGTCGAGCTTGGCGCGCTGCCCGGCCACGATCGCCTCGGCCGGGTAGACGTGCTCGTCCATGAAGGTCAGCAGCTTGGCGCGGAGTTCTTCGGTGCGGGCGTCGAATGCGAAGTCCATCAGGTGTCTCAGCTCTCCTGGAGGGTGGTGAGGCCGTTGTCGATGAAGGCCGGGACGATCGCGCCGATGCGGTCGAAGCCCGCGCCCAGGGTCTGTCCGAGGGTGAAGCGGTAGTGGATGCCCTCCAAGATCACCGCGAGCTTGAAGTAGGCGAAGGCGGTGTACCAGGCGATGCCGCTGACGTCCCGGCCCGAGCCCTCCGCGTACCGCTGGACCAGCTCGTCCGTCCCCGGGTGGCCGGGGGCGCCCTGGGTGGAGGAGATGGGCGCGTCGTCGAGGGTGGGATGTTCGCTGTACATCACGATCAGGCCGAGGTCGGTCAGCGGATCGCCGAGCGTGGACATCTCCCAGTCGAGGATCGCCTTGATCCGGTCGTCGGCGCCCACGAGGACGTTGTCCAGGCGGTAGTCGCCGTGCACCACGGTGGGCGCGGGGGAGGCGGGCAGCGCCTTGGCGAGCCGGGCGTGCAGCTCGTCGATGCCCGGCAGCTCACGGCTGCGCGAGGCCTCCAGCTGCTTGCCCCAGCGCCGCAGCTGCCGCTCCAGGAAGCCCTCCGGCCGCCCGAAGTCGCCGAGCCCGACCCCGGCGGGATCGACGGAGTGCAGCGCGACGAGCGTGTCCACCAGGGACAGCACCACGCCCCGGGTGCGCTCCGGCCCGATGGCGGCCAGCTGCTCGGCCGTACGGTACGGAGTGCCCTCCACGTGTTCCATGACGTAGAACGGCGCCCCGGCCACCTCCTCGTCCTCGCACAGCAGCACCGGCTCCGGCACCGGCACGCTGGTCGGGTGCAGCGCGCTGATCACCCGGTGCTCGCGCCGCATGTCATGGGCGGTGGCCAGTACGTGACCCAGCGGCGGGCGGCGGACCACCCAGCGGGAGGTGCCGTCGGTGACGGCGTAGGTGAGGTTCGACCGGCCGCCCTCGATCAGCTCCGCACTCAGCTCGCCGCCCACCAGCCCCGGCCGTTCGCGGTCGAGATGGGCGCGGAGCCGCGTCAGGTCGAGTCCTGGCGGATTGGCTGCGTTCATCGAGTCTCTTCTTCC
Source organism: Streptomyces sp. BRA346 (assembly GCF_052851135.1). NCBI lineage: Bacteria > Bacillati > Actinomycetota > Actinomycetes > Kitasatosporales > Streptomycetaceae > Streptomyces > Streptomyces sp. BRA346. The sequence continues at coordinate 137,998 of NZ_JAIWIH010000004.1, forward strand.
GTGGGAGGCGGGCGGACGGTTCCTGTCGCTCATTCCATGTCCACCTCATGATGCCGACCAGTCGGTATGTAGTCCAGTGTCCGGCCGTCACCGGTTCCCTCCCGGCGCCGCTCGGCGCGCTCCTGGGCCTCCACGACCGCGTCGCCGTGCTCGATGCCCCAGGCGCCCAGCGCCTCGACCGGGCCCAGCAGGGTCCGGCCCAGGGCCGTCAGCCCGTATTCGACGCGCGGCGGCGCCTCCGCGTACCGGTGGCGCTCCACGAGCCCGTCGTCCTCCAGACGGCGCAGCGTCTCGTTGAGCACCTTGGCGCTGATGCCGCCGATCGCCGCGCGCAGCTCGCCGGGGCGGCGCGGCCCCTCGCGCAGCCCGAAGAGCACCACGGCGGTCCAGGTGCCGGTCAGCAGGTCGAAGCCGATCCGGGCCCGGCAGTCGGCGATGAACCGGCCGGTGGGCGAGGGGTGCGGGGGTGTCGTCGTCACTCATGCCTCCTGGGGGCGGGCGTCCGTACCCGCCGTCCTAGCGGATCCGTAGGACACCTGGAGGTGTGCAACGGAATTCCTAGTGTCCTCATCCGGCAGGCGGCATACGCCGCTTCGGATACGACGAGGAGGCCGCGCGATGCGGATCGGAGTGCTGGGCACGGGAACCATGGCCGAGGGGCTGGCGGGGCAGTGGGCGCGGGCGGGCCACACGGTGTTCATCGGCGGCCGCACCCCCGCCACCGCCCAGGCCCTGGCCGAACGGATCGGCCACGGCGCACGGGCCGGATCGCTGCGCGAGGCCGCCGGGTTCGGAGCGGCGACGCTGCTCGCCGTCGCGTACGAAGGGGTGGCGGCCACCCTGGAGGCGGCGGGCGCGGGGGAGGGGACGCTGGGCGGCCGGGCGCTGATCGACTGCACCAATGCTCTCGTCCCCGGCCGGTTCGTCCTCGCCACCGACGGCGGCCCGGGAGTGGCCGAGCGGATCGCCGCGCAGGCGGTGGGGGCGCACGTGGTGAAGGGGTTCAACCTGTGCGCGGACTCGGTGTGGCGGATGACCCCGCCGGTCTTTGCCGACGGCCCGCTCGCGGTGCCGCTGTGCGGGGACGACGAGGGCGCGCTGGAGGCCGTACGGACCCTCGTGCGCGACATGGGCTGCGTACCGCTGGACGGCGGGCCCCTGGAGCGGGCCCGCCACCTGGAGTCGACGGCCGCGTTCCTGCTCGGCTTCTGGTTCGCGGGGGCGGAGCCGCGGGCCGCGCTGCCCCCGGCGGCGGCCCAGCTCCCCCACCGCGTCGCCGACTGATCCCGCCCGGGCTGGATTTGCGGTGCCGGTTCCCGAGCAGGAGCGTCGTAGGGGGAACCCGGGGGGGAGGCCACCACCGTCACCAGGAACCGCAAGGAGCAGCCACCATGAAGGCCATCAGCTACCGCCGCTACGGAGGCCCCGAGGTCCTCGAATTCGGCGAGGTCCGGGACCCCAAGGTCGGGCCCGACTCGGTGCTGGTCAGGGTCAAGGCCGCCGCCGTGAACCCCGTCGACTGGAAGGCGCAGGCGGGCTATCTCGACCCCGTCCTGGACGCCGTCTTCCCGGTCATCCCGGGCTGGGACGTCGCCGGGGTGGTGGAGCAGACCGGACCGGCGGTGACCGGGTTCCAGCCCGGGGACGAGGTGATCGGGTACGTCCGCGAGGATTTCCTGTCCCGCGGCACGTGCGCCGAGTACGTGGCCGCGCCGCTGCGCACGCTCGCCCGCAAGCCGCGGAACCTCTCCTTCGAGCAGGCCGCGGGCATCCCGCTCGCCGGGCTGACGGCCTACCAGACGCTGGTCGGCGCGCTGCGCGTCGGCGAGGGCGACACGGTGCTGGTGCACGCGGCCGCCGGGGGCGTCGGCTCGACGGCGGTGCAGCTGGCCCGGCACCTGGGCGCCCGCGTCATCGGGACCGCCGGTGAGCACAACCACGACTATCTGCGGACGCTGGGCGCCGAGCCGACCGTGTACGGGGAGGGGCTGGCCGAGCGGGTGCGGACGCTCGCGCCCGACGGGGTGCAGGCCGCGTTCGACCTGGTCGGCGGCGACGCCCTCACCGCCTCCACGGAGGTGCTGGCGCCCGGCGGCCGGCTGGCGTCCATCGCGGACCCCGCGGTCCTCGGCCTCGGCGGCGCCTATGTCTTCGTCCGCCCCGACCCCACCGACCTCCAGGACCTGACCGACCTCGCCGAGCGCGGCGCGCTGGGGGTCGAGGTGTCGGCGACGTACCCGCTGGAGCGGACGGCGGAGGCGCAGCAGCGCAACGCGGAGGGCCACACCCGCGGCAAGATCGTCATCACGGTCGACTGACCGAGTCGCAGAAAATCAGCGCAGCATCGCCGCGCCGCACACCGCCGCGCCCATCACGCAGCCCACCGCGGCCACCGCCGCGCGCGGGGTCAGGAGGGGCGGGCGCGGGGCGTGCAGGTGGCGGATGCGGTGGTGGGCCACGGCCACGAAGGCCAGCCAGGACAGGACGACCAGCGACAGGGCGAGCACCGGGAGCGGGCCGCCGCCCGCGTGCAGGGTCTGCCGCCCGGCGAGCGAGGCGGCCACGGCGCAGGCCAGCGTCGTACGCCGCCACGCCAGCCGGGTGCGCTCCGGCTGGAGCCCGGGGTCGCGCACCGGCTCGGTCACCCGCCCCACCCCACGGCGACGACGATCACCATCAGCAGCGCGACCACCCCGACGGCCAGTCCCAGCATCACCGGGAAGCGCGACACCGGCAGGTCCTCGCCGCGCCGCATGGCCCGCTCGCAGCGGATCCAGTGGTTGATGGCGCGCAGAGCGCACACCGCGCCGCCCGCGAGCAGGGTGAGCGCGAGGGCCAGCCGGAGCGGCCGCCCGGTGTCCGGCAGGAACTGGTCGACCGCGAAACCGCCGCCCACCAGGGCCATCGCGGTGCGCAGCCAGGCCAGGAAGGTGCGCTCGTTGGCGAGCGAGAAGCGGTAGTCGGGGGTGTCGCCCTCCTCGCGGAGCCGCTCGGGCGCGAACCACAGCCGGACGCTCGCCATGGCGTCCGCGACTCTGCCCGCGGTCACGGGGTGGGCCTCTCGCGGCGCCACTCCTGGAGCCGCCGGTACGCCTCCGCGCCGTCCGGTACCCACTCCCACTCGGTGAGCCGCCGCTCCAGCTCGTCGTCGGTGAGGAAGGCGTGCCAGGCGATCTCGTCGGCCTGCGGTGCGACGGGGAGGTCGCAGCGGACCTCGTAGACCCGGGACCACCAGGTGTGTTCCGGCGTGTCGTAGAGGAAGGAGAACAGCGGCACGGGCGCGGGGAGCCCCTGGACGCCGAGTTCCTCCTCCGCCTCCCGCAGCGCCGCCTCGTCGTAGCTCTCGCCCGCCGCGACGACCCCGCCGACGAACATGTCGTACAGCGAGGGGAAGACCAGTTTCCGGTCGGTGCGGCGGTGGACGAAGACGCGGCCCTCGGCGTCGCGCACGAGGATGAAGGCGCAGCGGTGGCGCAGCCGGAGGGCGGTGGCGTCACCGCGGCGGGCCTGGCTGATCACCCGGTCCTGCTCGTCCACGATGTCCAGCAGTTCGTCGGCGGAAAGCGGCTCCTGATCAGGCATACGGACATACAAGCAGATGGTGTCGCGGTCAGCGCGAGGGGCCACCGCCGTAGGGACCGCCCTGCCAGCCCTGGCCGCCCTGGCCGCCTTGTCCGCCGTACGGGCCGGATCCGCCGCCCTGGCCGTAGGGTCCGCCGCCACCTTGGCCGTACGGGCCGGAGCCGCCGCCGTTGCCGTTCCCCCAGCCGCCCTGGCTCTGCCCCTGTCCCTGGCCCTGACCGGCGCCGCCCTGGCCGTCGGCCTGCCGCCGGGCCTGGTCACCGGCCCACTGCCGCCACTCCTCGGCCCGCTCCCGCCACCGCTCGGCCGCCTCGGACCAGGCGGGCCCCGGCTGCTGACCGGAGGACGGGGTGCGCTGCTCGGTGGCGGGGGCGGCCGGGGCCCGCGTCGTGGGCTGCGCGGCGGGCGCCGGGGCCGCGGGCTCGGTCGTGCGCGAACCGCGCAGCGGCTTGTCGCCGACGGCCGAGTCGCCGAACGCGGCGGCCTTCGGCTCGGGCTCGTCGGGGGCGGTGGGGGAGCTGTCGTGTCCCGGGGCGGCCTGCGCCTCGCGCGCGTCCTTGCCCATGAGCATGAAGAGTGCGGTGGCCGCGCCGGTGGCCGACAGCAGGATCGCCCCGGCGGCCGCCTTGCGCCGCGGGTCGATGCCACGGCGGCGGGAACGGGCGTGCCGGGGGCCGATGACCTCGCCCTGGAGGATGTGCGGGGTGACGGGGGAGTCACCGGCCTCGATGGCCCGGGGACCGGGGGTGACAAGTGTCGGATTCACGATGCGCTTGTCCGCCTGGTACGGCGGCCCGGGTTGCCCAACGGAGCGGTCAGCCATGGTCGTTGATGATGCCGGTTTGGCTGAACCGTGTCCAATAGTGATGAGGGATTGTTCCGTTTTGCTGCACAAGAGAGCTATAGCCTGAGGAGGACGGTGTCCGGAAAGCGCTCTCACCCCCGCTCCCGGACCAGTTGACGGCGTACTGGCCGGTAGGCAGGATCGCACCCGACGACTCCGTCGACCGGCTGACGAGGACGGGATACCACCAACCATGGCGTACGACGCGGATGTGATCGTGGTCGGGGCGGGCCTGGCGGGCCTCGCGGCCACCGCCGAGCTGGCCGACGCGGGCCGCAAGGTCATCCTGCTCGACCAGGAGCCCGAGCAGTCGCTCGGCGGCCAGGCCCACTGGTCCTTCGGCGGCCTCTTCCTCGTCGACTCGCCGGAACAGCGCCGACTCCGCATCCGCGACAGCCACGAACTCGCCTGGCAGGACTGGCTGGGCACGGCCGGTTTCGACCGCGACGAGGACCACTGGCCGCGCCGCTGGGCCGAGGCGTACGTGGACTTCGCGGCGGGTGAGAAGCGGTCCTGGCTGCACGCCCAGGGGCTGCGGCTGTTCCCCCTCGTCGGCTGGGCCGAGCGCGGCGGTTACGACGCGACCGGGCACGGCAACTCCGTACCCCGCTTCCACATCACCTGGGGCACCGGACCGGGCGTCGTCGCCCCCTTCGAGCGCCGGGTGCGCGCCGCGGCCGCCCGCGGCCTGGTCGACCTGCGCTTCCGGCACCGGGTCACCGGGCTCTCGCGCAGCGCGGGCGCCGTCGACACCGTCACCGGGGAGGTGCTGGAGCCCAGCCGCGCCGAGCGGGGCACGGCCAGCAGCCGCGAGGTGACCGGCTCCTTCGAGCTGCGCGCCCAGGCCGTGATCATCACCTCCGGCGGCATCGGCGGCAACCACGACCTCGTACGCGCCAACTGGCCCGAGCGGCTGGGCTCCCCGCCCGAGCGGATGATCTCCGGTGTCCCCGCGCACGTCGACGGCAAGATGCTCGGCGTCGCGGAGGCCGCGGGCGGCCACCTCATCAACCGCGACCGGATGTGGCACTACACCGAGGGCATCGAGAACTGGAACCCGATCTGGCCCCGGCACGGCATCCGCATCCTGCCCGGCCCCTCGTCGCTCTGGTTCGACGCCCGCGGACGGCGGCTGCCGGTCCCGCTCTTCCCCGGCTTCGACACCCTCGGCACCCTCGAACACATCATGCGGACCGGATACGACTACACCTGGTTCGTCCTCACGAGGAAGATCATCGAGAAGGAGTTCGCGCTCTCCGGCTCCGAGCAGAACCCGGACCTGACGGGCAAGAGCGTCCGCGATGTGCTGGGCCGCGGGCGGGCCGGGGCGCCGGGGCCGGTGCGGGCGTTCATGGACCACGGCGCCGACTTCATCGTCGAACGCTCGCTGCCCGCCCTCGTACGGCGGATGAACGAACTCACCGAGGACCCCCTCATCGACGAGGCCGAGCTGCGCCGCGAGATCGTCGCCCGGGACCGCGAGATCGCCAACCCCTACACCAAGGACCTCCAGGTCACCGCCCTGCGCGGGACCCGCAAGTACATCGCCGACCGCCTCATCCGCACCGCCGCCCCGCACCGCATCCTCGACCCCGGGGCGGGCCCGCTGATCGCGGTCCGGCTCAACATCCTGACCCGCAAGACCCTGGGCGGGCTGGAGACGGACCTGTCGTCGCGGGTGCTGACGGAGGGCGGGGAGCCGCTGCCCGGCGTCTACGCGGCCGGTGAGGCGGCGGGCTTCGGCGGCGGTGGCGTGCACGGCTACCGGTCGCTGGAGGGCACCTTCCTGGGCGGCTGCCTCTTCTCGGGCCGGACGGCGGGACGCGCGGCCGCCAGGGCGGTGTCGTAGCGCAACCGAGGTCGCGAGGCGCGTTCAGATCTGACGGAAGTCTGACGAAAAGCCACAGACGATGGCGCGCCACGCCCCCCGGTGGTCTCATCAGCACATGGACGACGCAACCCCCGGCGACGACGAGCACGACGACGAGCACGGCGGCGGCCGCGGCACACCGGTCGGCCGCCGCATCCTGCTCGGCATGCTCGGCCTCGGCGCCGCCGGGATGGCCGTCGCGCCCTGGGCGCAGCGCGGGCTGGAGAGCGCGCTCGGCGCGGTGGCCGACAAGGACCCCACCGGGGTCACCGGGCTGCTGCCCAACGGCGGCGGGTTCCGGTACTACTCGGTGACGTCCTCCGTCCCGCACAAGGACGAGACGAACTACCGCCTCACCGTCGGCGGCCTGGTCGACAAGCCCGCCGACTACCGACTCGCCGAACTGCGCGCGCTCCCGCAGGCCCGGCTCGTCCGGGACGTCCAGTGCGTCACCGGGTGGCGGGTGCCGAAGACGCCGTTCGAGGGGGTGCGGCTGTCCACGCTGCTGGACGCCGCCGGGGTGAGCCCGCGCGCCAAGGCGGTCCGGTTCACCTGCTTCGACGGTGCGTACTCCGAGAGCCTCACCCTCGACCAGGCGCGCCGCCCTGACGTCCTGGTGGCGATGCGGATGCAGGACAAGCCGCTGGGGCATGCGCACGGCGGCCCGGCCCGGCTCTACGTCGCGCCCATGTACTTCTACAAGTCGGCGAAGTGGCTCTCCGGCATCACCGTCACCGACGAGGTGCGCCCCGGCTACTGGGAGGACCGCGGGTACGACGTGGACGGCTGGGTCGGCAAGTCGAACGGACGCGACGATGCCCCCACTGTCTGAGACCGCCGCGGCCCCGGCCGCAACCGCGCGCCGGGTGCGCCGCTTCACGCCCGCCGAGCGCTGGATCCACCGTGCGACGGCCGCCCTGGTGGGCGCCTGCGTGGTGAGCGCGGCCTGTCTGTACGTACCGGCCCTGGCCCAACTCGTGGGCCGCCGCGCCCTCGTGGTCACCGTCCACGAGTGGACCGGCATCCTGATGCCCGTCCCGGTCCTCGCCGGTCTCGCCTCGCGCGCGTTCCGGGCCGATCTGGGCCGTCTCAACCGCTTCGGACCGCACGACCGCCGCTGGCTGCGGGCCGCGCTGCGCCGCGACCACAGCCGTGCGGAGCGCCCGGCGGGCAAGTTCAACGCGGGCCAGAAGGTGTACGCCGCCTGGACCGCGGGCGCGATGCTGGTGATGGCGGCCACCGGGTCGCTGATGTGGTTCACCGGGCTGGCCCCGCTGATGTGGCGCACCGGCGCCACGTTCGTCCACGACTGGCTGGCGCTGGCCGTCGGCGTCGTGGTGATCGGGCACATCGGGAAGGCGCTCGCCGATCCGGAGGCGCGGCGCGGGATGCGCACCGGGCGGGTCGACCCGGAGTGGGCGGCCCGCGAGCATCCGCTGTGGCGCACGGAGGACGCGGACCACCACGACGCCGACCACGCACGCGGCGTCCACTGAACCGACGGCACGCGGTGCCATGATGCATCGCATGCGCGAGAAAGATCCAAGAAAGTCGGTTACGCGGCGATTGGTGACGGTCGCCGCATGCGTCATGGCGATGGTGCCGCTGAGCGGATGCTCCGACGCCCCACCACGGCGGAGCGGGCTCTGGGTGAACCCGGACGGACCGGCCGCCCGGCAGGTCCGTGCGCACGACGACGCGGGAGAGAACGAGGGAAAGAACGGAGGGAAGGGCGGGGACGCCGAGCTGATCCGGCGGATCGCCCGGCAGCCGGTCGCCGAATGGCTGGGCCCGCAGCCCCCTCGCGAACGGGTGCGCTCCATCACCGAATCCGCGGCCCGGACCGGCACCATCCCGGTGCTGGTCGCCTACAACATCCCGCACCGGGACTGCGGCGGACACTCGGCGGGCGGCGCGGCGAACGGCGCGGCCTACCGCAGGTGGATCGAGCAGGTCGCGCTCGGCATCGGTGACCGGAAGGCAATGGTCGTGCTGGAGCCCGACGCGGTGGCGCAGGTCGTCGACCGCTGCGTGCCCCGCCGCGTGGTCGGCCCCCGGCTGGCCCTGCTGCGCGACGCGGTCGCCGCGTTCGCCGCACTGCCCCACGTGCGGGTGTATCTGGACGCCGGGCACGCGGGCTGGATCAAGAACCCCGCCCGGCTGATGGTGCCGCTGCTCAAGAGCGGTATCGAGCAGGCGGACGGCTTCTCCCTGAACGTCGCCAACTTCCAGCGCACCGGCCGCACCAAGGCTTATGGCCACCGGCTGTCCAGGGCGGTCGGCGGGGCGCACTTCGTCATCGACACCAGCCGCAACGGCAACGGCCCGCTGCGGCGCCGGGGCGCGGCCCGGCACGGGGCCCGGCCGGCGGAAGCCTGGTGCAACCCGCCGGGGCGGGCGCTGGGCGAGCCGCCGAGCACCCACACCGGGGACCGGCTGGTGGACGCGTATCTGTGGATCAAGCGGCCCGGCGAATCCGACGGGACGTGCAACGGCGGGCCCCCGGCGGGCCGCTGGTGGCCCGAGTACGCGCTCGGGCTGGCCCGGAACGCACACGACCCGGGCCACCGTCACCCGCATGGCCCGGGCCGCCACTGAGGCGTTTCGGTCTTACAGGGCGCACACCGCGTCCGGGTCCTTCGCCGGGGCGCACGGGCCCGGGCTGTCCGCACGCGCGGTCGGTACGGCCGGCGCCGCCACCGGGCGGCGCCGGCCCCGCACCACCCCGCCGTACCAGATGGCCACCGGCGCCAGGCACAGCGCGAGCGCGAGGACGGCCCACGTCCGCATCGCCGCGTGGGTGTGCCCCAGGGAGAACGAGGCCGCGAGCGAGGTGCCGAAGAGCCCGCCCCACAGCAGGTGGATGCGGAACGTGGAGAGCCGGTCCGGGCTGGACGAATCGCCCTTGGGCGTGACCACGAACCGGCTCTTGCGCCGCAGCGCCGCGTCGAACAGCGACTTGACGTAGATCGGCGCGGACAGGGCGGAGAGCAGCATCCCGGCGAGCCCGCCAGACCCCTCGGGCTCGTGCGGGGAGACGTTGTGGCGGCGGTTCCAGATGTACAGCCCGATCTGGAGCACGGCGGCGTCGCTGTAGAGCATCATCCACACCTCGGCCGGGATGTCGAGCCCGGCCGCGCCCAGCATCAGGAACAGCGTGCAGGACAGCGCCGAGAGCACCCAGTTGACCGCGGTCATGGGGTAGTACGTGATCAGCAGCGTGTAGTTGAGCAGCTTGCCGGGCGACAGCGTGAACGGGGCCTTCCAGAACTGCTTGAGCACCGTCTCGTAGGTGCCCCGGCTCCACCGCATCTGCTGGGTGAAGAAGTCCGTCCAGGAGCTGGGACCCTCGCCGACCGCCAGCACGTCCGGGGTGTACACCGAGCGCCACTTCTTGCCGGTGGCAGGGTTGCGGTGGCGGTGCAGCTCGAAGCCGGTGGCCATGTCCTCGGTGATCGAGTCGTACAGCCCGCCGATGCTGCGCAGCGCGCTGATCCGCACCGCGTTGTTGGTGCCCACGAACATCGGGCTGCCGTACGCGTTCCCCGCCCGCTGGATCAGCGCGTGGAACAGGAACTGCTGGCTTTCGGCGGCCTTGGTGACGGCGGTCTCGTAGTTTCCGTACACCTGCGGCCCCACCACGAAGGACACATCCGGATCGCGGAAGTAACCCAGCATGCGCTCCAGGAAGTTGGGCAGCGGCACATGGTCGGTGTCCACGCACGCCATGAATTCATAAGCGTCCCCGTGCGCGTCCAACCAGGCGTTGTAATTCCCGTGCTTCGTCCTCGCCCGGAAAGCGCCTTCTGGCTGATTCCACTTCTCGACGCCCTTGCGGGAGAAGTGCCGTACGCCCAGCCGCGCGCACAGCTCCTTGACCTCCGGGTCGTCCCCCTCGTCCAGCAGCCAGACGTCCAGCGTCCCCTGGTGCCGGATGCGCACCGCGCCCTCCAGCGTGGCCCGGACCATCGCGATCGGCTCCTTGCCGGGCACGAAACTCGTCAGGAACGCCACCCGGGTGCCGCGCTCGGCGGTCACCGGCACCGGATCCCGGGCCACCAGCGTCGCGTGCGCGTTGGAGATGACCGTGACCAGCCGGAACGTCTCGATCAGCGTGATCGAGACGAGCATCGCGACATCCGCCGCGGTCTGCCACGCCGGCACATGGGGCCGCGCCGCCCAGTGGTCCGGCCGCAGCAGCCAGAACAGCAGCAGCGCCGAGCACACCGGCGCCCCGCACAGCAGCAGCGCCGCCCGGAACCGGTGCGGCTCCTGCGCCAGCAGGCTGCGGCTGCGCACCCGGTAGGGACGGTCGGCGGGCGGCTCCGTCAGCGGACCCGCCAGCTCGCTGTACCGCTTGTACTCGTACGCCGCGGCCGGGCGGGGGCGCACGCCATCCGGGGCGGGGCGCGCATGCGGGGGTGCGGCGGCGTGCCCGGCGGTGCGCGCGGCGGCGGGGGCGACTCCACGACGCGGATCTCGTGCGCTTCTCGAATCTCTGACGGGGGTCTGTGCGGACATGGGCGCTCCCGCGGGCTGTCTGGAAACCGGATGTCGCGCCGCGATGACCCGGACGGACCACATTCGTCATGTCATCGCGCGAGATGAGAAGGTAACAATCGGATGTGTCGGTATTGCGCACATCGGATTTTCGGCGCGCCTTTGGCGATACGCTGCGAAGGCGCCACCCTGACGGCCCATCAGCGCGCGTCTTACGTGATTTACATCCCGCCCTCTGGCAGGGTCGGATATCGCGTGAAAGACGGACACCACGCGAAACCACGGCGGAACAACGGAGGATGGGGCGGGGTCGCCCGATGAGAGTTCTGCACATCATCTCCCGCCTCGGCGCGGGCGGCGCCGAACAGCAACTGCGGCTGCTGCTGCGCCATGTGCCGGTGCGCTGCGACGTGGTCGCCCTCGCCGCACCGGGCAGAACCGCCCACGGCATCCGCACCGACGGCATCCCGGTCACCCATCTGCCCCTGGACGGCCGCGCGGGCGAGCTGCGGGCGCTGCCCGCCCTGGTGCGCACCATCCGCTCCGGCGGCTACGACGTGGTGCACACCCACCTCTACCGGGCCTGCGTCCTGGGCCGGATCGCCGCCCGGCTGGCGGGCGTACGGGCCGTGATCGCCACCGAACACGCCCTGGGCGCGCGCAGCGTCGACGGCCGCCCCTTGAGCCCCGCCGTCCGCGCCCGCTACCTGGCCGCCGAACGGCTGGGCTCGGCGACCGTCGCCGTCTCGGCCGCCGTCGCCGACCGGCTGCGCGACTGGGGCGTGCCCAACCACCGCATCCACCTGGTGCCCAACGGCATCGACGCCCGCCACTTCCGCTTCGCCCCCGCCGCCCGCACCGCCGCCCGCGCCCGCCTGGCCATCCCCGACCACGCCTTCGTCGTCGGCGCGGTGGGACGGCTGGTGGCGGCCAAGCGGTTCGAGGTGGCGGTGCGCGCCGTCGCCGCCGTACCCGGGGCCCGGCTGCTGCTGGTCGGCGAGGGGCCCGAGCGCCCCGCCCTGGAGGACCTGGCCGCCCGGCTCGGCGCGGCCGACCGGATCCGGCTGCTGGGGGAGCGGGACGGGGCCGTGGCCCCGCCCGACGACCGGCCCGCCGGGCTGCCCGGGCTGCTGGCCGCCATGGACGTCCTGGTCTCGCCGTCCGCCGAGGAGGCGTTCGGGCTCGCCGCGCTGGAAGCCCTCGTGTCCGGGCTGCCCGTGCTGTACACCGTCTGCCCGGCCCTCGACGAACTCCCCCCGGGCGCCGCCCCCGCCGCCCGCCGCGTCGCCCCCGGCCCGGCCGCCCTCGCCGACGCGCTGCGCCGCCAACTGGCCGCGGGCCCGCGGCGGTACCCGGTGCCGGACGCGGTCGAGCGCTACGACATCGCCCGCGGCGTCCGCCGCCTCATGGACCTCTACGACCGCGCCACCACGTGCGGCCCGGACGGCTGTCTGCGGGGCCCCGCGGCGGGGATGCGGGCGGTGCGCGGTGGGGAGCGCGGCGCGCCCACGGGGTGAGGGCCGATGTCCCCGTACGGCAGCCGGTCAGCCCGTGGGGTCCGTGGCACCCCGGGCGCGGTGCTCCCTCGGGCTGATGCCGCGTATCCGCTTGAACGCCGCGGACAGCGCGAAGGCGCTGCCGTACCCCACCTGCCGGGCCACCGCCGTCAGCGTCGCGTCCGGCTCGCGCAGCAGATCGGCCGCGAGCGCCAGCCGCCAGCCGGTCAGATACGTCATCGGCGGCTCGCCCACCAGCGCGGTGAAGCGGCGGGCCAGCGCCGCCCGCGAGACGCCCGACTTCGCGGCCAGCCCCGCCACCGTCCACGGATGCGCCGGGTTGTTCTGGAGCAGCCGCAGCGCCCGCCCCACCACCGGATCGCCCAGCGCCCGGTACCAGGCCGGGGCCCGCGCCTCCGGCCGGGCGAACCAGGCCCGCAGCACCGCGATCAGCAGCAGGTCCAGCAGCCGGTCCAGGACCGCCGACTGCCCCGCCTCGTCCTTCACGATCTCCTCGCCGAGCCAGGGCATCAGCGGGCAGTCCCACACCTCGCGGTCCAGCACCAGCAGCGGCGGCAGCGCGTCCAGCAGCCGCGCGCTGATCTCCCCGTCGAGCGGATAGGTGCCGATGAGCATCGTCGCCGAGCCGTCCGCGCGGTTGCCCCAGGTGCGCACGCCCAGCGCCATCGCCTCGGCCAGGTCCCGGCCGTCCGCCGTCCGGCACTCCTCGCCCGGCAGGATCCACGCCTGCGGCGGGGTGTCCGGGGAGTCCGCCACCGTGTACGGATCCGGGCCGCGCACCACCGCCACGTCCCCCGGTCCCAGCCGCCGCGGTTCCCCGGCATCCGGCACCACCCACGCCTCGCCGCGCGCCATCGTCATCACACACAGCGGGGCCCGGTCCTCGATCCGCACCGACCACGGCGGCTCCATCACCGCCCGCAGCAGAAACGCCTCCCGGGCCCGCGGCCCGTCCAGCAGGTTCGCCAGCGCGTCCATGTCCCACCCCCGGGCACATCGTAGACGCACGCTTATGCGGGCGAGCCTCTCGGCCATGGAACGTCTCACCACGGCCCAGTTGACTGTCCGTATGACCACGACGCAGCACACGACGACGCAACACACGCAGCACCCGACGACGCTGGTGCTCGGCGGCACCGGCAAGACCGGCCGCCGGATCGCCGAGCGGCTGACCGCCGCCGGACGGCCGGTCCGGATCGGCTCCCGCGGCGGTGAGCCGCCCTTCGACTGGGAGGACCGCGCCACCTGGGCGCCCGCGCTGCGCGGCACCGGCGCCGCGTACCTCGCGTACTACCCCGACATCGCCGACCCGGGCGCCGCCGACACCCTCCGGGCCTTCGCCGAACAGGCCGTCCGCGGCGGCACCCGGCGGCTGGTGCTGCTCTCCGCGCGCGGCATGGACGCGACGCTGCCCGCCGAGCGGGCCGTGGCGGTGGACGGCGCCGAGTGGACCGTCATCCGGGCGAGCTGGTTCTTCCAGAACTTCACCGAGGGCATCCTGCGCGACGGAGTGCTCGGCGGCGAGATCGTCTTCCCCGCCGGGGACGTCAAGGAGCCCTTCATCGATGCCGACGACATCGCGGAGGTCGCGGTCGCGGCCCTGACCGGCGACGGGCAGCACGCGGGGCGGATCCACGACCTCACCGGCCCGCGGCTGCTGACCTTCGCCGAGGTGGCCGCGGAGATCGCCCGGGCGAGCGGCCGCGCGGTGCGCTACGCGCCGGTCTCCGCGGCGGAATACGGGGCGCTGCTGAGCGGCTACGGGCTCTCCGACGACCTCGTGGCCTTCCTGACCGAGCTGTTCGCCACCCTCCTGGACGGCCGCAACGCAACGGTCACGGACGGCGTCCACCGCGCCCTCGGCCGCGCGCCGCGCGACGTCGCCGACTCCGCGCGCGAGGCGGCCGCGGACGGCGCCTGGGCCTGAGCACCCGGTGCGGAACGCACGGCGCGGCACGGGGGTGCGCGCCGTGCGTCACGAGAGCAGCTTGTCGAGGGTGATCGGCAGATCGCGCACCCGCACCCCCGTCGCATGGTGCACCGCGTTGGCGATGGCCGCCGCCGTGCCGACGATGCACACCTCGCCGAGGCCCTTGGCGCCCATCACATTGGTGTGCGGGTCCGTCTCGTCCACCCAGTGCGCCTCGATCGCGTGCACATCGGCGTTGGCGGCGATGTGGTACTGGGCGAAGTCCTGGTTGACCACATGGCCGAACCGCGGGTCCAGCACGCTGTGTTCGTACAGCGCCATCGACATGCCCTGCGTCATGCCGCCCAGCAGCTGCGACCGCGCGGTCCTGGGGTTGATGACCCGGCCCACGTCGAACATCCCGAGCAGCCGCGGCACCCGGACCTCCCCGGTGTCCGCGTCCACCCGGACCTCGGCGAACTGCGCCCCGAAGCTGTGCACCGCGTACCGCTCGGCGTCGGTGTCCGCGGGCATGTCCGCGGTGACCTCGAGGCCGTCCGGCGGGACCACGCCGCGGTGCTCGGTCTCCAGCCGCGTCCGCAACTGCCGGGCGGCCTCCGCGATCGACGAGCCCCAGCTGTTGATGCCGGAGGAGAAACCGGCGGGGGAGGCGTTCGGCAGGGCGGTGTCCCCGATGCGCAGCTCCACCCGCTCCACCGGCACGCCCAGCGCGTCCGCGGCGATCTGGGTGAGGGCCGTCCAGGTGCCGGTGCCCAGGTCGGCGGCGGCGATCAGCACCGTGCAGTGCCCGTCCCGTCCGACCCGGACCGTCGCCGCGTTCCCCGGGAGGCGCGGCGAGGGGTACGTGGACGCGGCCACCCCGGTCCCGATCAGCCACCGCCCCATGCGGCGCGCCCGGGGCGTCGGATCGCGCCGTTCCCATCCGGCGCGGCGGGCGCCCTCGCGCAGACAGGCCACCAGATGGCGGCTGGAGAACGGCAGTCCGGACTCGGGGTGGACGTCCGGCTCGTTGCGGATGCGGAACTCCACCGGGTCCATGCCGCACGCGAGGGCCATCTCGTCCATCGCCGACTCCAGCGCGAACATGCCCTGCGCCTCGCCCGGCGCCCGCATGATCGTCGGCACCGGGATGTCCAGCGGGGCCAGCCGGTGGGTGGTGCGCCGGTGCGGGGCCGCGTACATCAGCCGGGTGCACACGGCGGTCTGGTCGGCGTACCCCTTGGCCCGGGCGGTCTGCTCGACCACGTCATGGGTGACGGCGGTCAGACGCCCTTCGGCATCCGCGCCGAGCCGGATCCGCTGGATCGACGCCGGGCGGAAGCCCACCAGGGCGAACATCTGCTGGCGGGTCAGTGTGAACTTGACCGGCCGGCGCACGGTCCGCGACGCCATCGCGGCGAGCACCGCGTACGCGTGCGGGTACACCTTCGACCCGAAGCCGCCGCCGACGTGCGGGGACACCACCCGCACCCGGCCCGGCGGGAGCCCCAGGGTGGCGGCGATCAGGTCGCGGCTCATCGTGGCGCCCTGCGTGGAGCAGTACACCAGCAGCTCGCCGTCGGTCCAGGTGACCACGGCGGTGTGCGGCTCCATCGGGTTGTTGTGGTACATCGGCGTGGTGTACGTGGCGTCCAGCACGGTGTGCGCGGCGGCCAGCGCCGGGTCGGCGTCGCCTAGACGGCTGTCGGCGGGGGAGCCGTCCTGGAGTTCGCCGCCGCCCTGCCCGAACTGGGCCCCGTCCCTGGGCTTGTAGAGGTCGTCACGGTCCTCGCGCAGCACCGTGTCGGGGCGGCGCTGCTCGTAGCGGAACCGCACCAGGCCCGCCGCGTACCGGGCCGCCTCCGGGGTCTCCGCGACCACCGCGCCGGTGAACTGCCCGCGCCAGGCCACCTCGTCGGACTGGAGCACCGCGAGCTCCGGATCGTCCGGGATGGTCAGCCGCGGCGCGGTGCGATGGGTGAGCACGGCCAGCACCCCGGGCTCCGCCTCCGCGGCGGCCGTGTCCACCCCGGTGATCCGCCCGGTGGCGATGGTGGCCTGGAGCGGATGGAGATAGGCGGGGTGCTCGACGGGCCACTCGAACGCGTAGGTGGCGGTGCCGGTGACCTTCAGCGCGCCGTCGACCCGGCGCAGCGGCGCGCCGACCGCCCGCGGCCGCTCCCTGACCTCGCGGACCTCGCTCATCGGGCGACCTCCAGCAGATCGAGCAGCGTGGCGACGACCGTGTTGCGGGCGAGCGCGATCTTGAAGGCGTTGCCCGGCAGCGGCTCCGCCTGCGCCAGTTCGGCCGCCGCGGCGTCCCGGAAGCTGTCCCAGGTCGCGGGCGCACCGCGCAGCGACTCCTCGGCCTTCCACGCCCGCCACGGCTTGTGCGCCACTCCGCCCAGCGCGATGCGGACGTCCCGTACGGTCCCGTCGGCCCCGACGTCCAGCGCGGCGGCGACCGACACCAGCGCGAAGGCGTACGAGGCGCGGTCGCGCACCTTGCGGTAGCGGGAGGTGGCGGTGAAGTCGGGCGGCGGCAGCTCCACGGCCGTGATCAGCTCCCCGCGCCGCAGCACCGTGTCCCGCTCGGGGCTGTCGCCGGGCAGCCGGTGCAGCTCGGTCAGCGGGATGCGCAGCTCCCCGTCGGGGCCCTGACCGCCCCCGGCGCCCCGGACGCACACGGTCGCGTCGAGCGCCGCCAGCGCGACCGCCATGTCGGAGGGGTGGGTGGCCACACAGGACGGCGAGGCGCCGAGGATCGCCATGTCGCGCTGATAGCCCTCCACCGCCGAACAGCCCGACCCCGGCTCGCGCTTGTTGCACGGGGTGGTCACGTTCTGGAAGTACGCGCAGCGGGTGCGCTGCAAGAGGTTCCCGCCGGTGGTGGCGAGGTTGCGCAACTGGCCCGAGGCGCCCGACAGCACGGCCTGCGACAGCACGGGATAGCGCCGCCGGATCCGCCGGTCGGCGGCCAGATCGCTGTTGGGGACCGCGGCACCGATGCGCAGCGACCCGTCCGGCAGCTCCTCGATCCGGTCCGAGGTGAGCCGCCGCACGTCGACCAGCACCTCGGGGGTCGCCACCTCGAGGCGCATCAGGTCCACCAGGTTGGTACCACCGGCCAGATACGCCGCCCCCGGCTCCTCGGCCAGCGCGGTCACGGCCGCCGCCACGGTGTCGGCGTGTTCGTAGCGGAAGGGCTTCATCGGCGCGCCCCCTCGTCCCGGTGCGCCGCCACCTCGTCCCGGTGTGCGACGTCGGCGATGGCCGGGACGATGTTGGCGTACGCGGCGCAGCGGCACAGGTTGCCGCTCATGCGCTCGGCGATCTCCTCGTCGTCCAGCACCACATCGGCGGCGTTCGGATCCTTGGCCACGGCGCTCGGCCAGCCCGCCGCCGCCTCGCGCAGCATGCCCACCGCCGAGCAGATCTGGCCGGGGGTGCAGTAGCCGCACTGGAACGCGTCATGGGCGATGAACGAGCGCTGGAGCGGATGCAGCCCGTCGCCCTCCCCGTCCCCGCCGTTCACCAGGCCCGCGGCCGTGACGACGTCGGCGCCCTGGTGGGCCACCGCCAGCGCCAGACAGGCCAGGGCGCGGCGGCCGTCGAGCAGGACGGTGCAGGCGCCGCACTGGCCGTGGTCACAGCCCTTCTTGGGGCTGGTGTTCCCCAGCCGCTCGCGGAGGGCGTCCAACAGCGTCGTACGGGTGTCGACGGTGAGCCGGTGGTCCGTACCGTCCACCCGGAGCGTGATCTCCACGTCCATGCTTCACATCATCGGACACATGTGCACTGATCGCCTGTTCTCACCTCAGTGCCTCCGGAGCGCCGACGCTGCGGCAGGCCCGCCGCGTCGTCGGCGCCACCGGCTCCCCGCGCCGTTCAGGACCGCTCGGCGCCGCCGTCGACGGACGACAGCACACCGTCCAGATGCGGCAGGTAGTGGTCCATCCGCTCCCGCTTGGTCAGCAGGTAGGGCAGGTTCTCCTCGCACGGCTGGATCAGCAGCGGAACCTGCTCGCTGATCTTGATGCCGTGGCGCAGCAGCGCCTCCCGCTTGCGCGGGTTGTTGGAGAGCAGCCGTATGGAGCGCACCCCGAGGTCGTGCAGCATCTCCGCCGCCACCTGGTAGTCCCGGGCGTCGTCCGGGAGGCCGAGAGCGAGGTTGGCCTCGACCGTGTCCAGGCCCTCCGCCTGGAGCTGCATCGCCTGGAGCTTGGCCAGCAGGCCGATGCCCCGGCCCTCGTGGCCGCGGAGGTAGACGAGGATGCCCCGCCCCTCGCTCACGATGGCGCGCAGCGCCGCGGACAGTTGGTCGCCGCATTCGCAATGCCGGGAACCGAAGGCGTCTCCGGTCAGGCACTCGGAATGCACGCGCGTCAGTGCGTCCTCGCCCTTGACGTCGCCGTATACCAGCGCGATCTGTTCATCTCCGCGATTGTGGTCCTGGTAGCCGTAGGCGAGAAAATCGCCGTGCACGGTGGACAGCCGGAGATTCACCACTCGTTCGACATCCGATCGACGAGCGCTGTCGACCAACACGCTATCACTTGCTGTCATGTTGCAACCCTATCTGGTGAACGCCGGGTGGCGTAGGGGAAAATGGCAAAGTCGGCCGGGTGATTGGCCGCGCATCCCGTAACACGAAGAACGAAAGGCCCGTAGCGCATGAGTGATTCGGAAACGCCGGACCAGTGGGCCTCGGGGCTCCTGCCGCCGACGACCACGGAGGAGGTGCGGGCCCTGCGGGCCGGTGCCGCCGTCCTGCCCATCGGCAGCTTCGAGCAACACGGCGCCTGTCTCCCGCTGGTGACGGACACGGTCATCGCCTGCACCATCGCCCGGGAGATCGCCGCGGCGTATCCGGTCCAGCTCCTCCCGCCCGTCACGGTTTCCTGCTCGCACGAGCACGCGGACTGGCCCGGTACCGTCTCCATATCCGCCGCGACCCTGTACTCCGTGGTGCGCGACATCGCCGGATCGCTGCGCCGCTCCGGCGTCGGTTCGCTGATTCTGGTGAACGGGCACGGCGGAAATTACGTCCTGCGCAACATTGTTCAGGAATCCGCGGGCACAGGTACCCGCATGGCGCTTTTCCCGGGCTCGGCCGACTGGGACACGGCCCGCACCAGGGCCGGTGTCCAAACCCCGTCGTACAGCGATATGCACGGGGGAGAAGTGGAGACCTCCATCCTGTTGCATGCCCATCCCGAACTCGTCCGTCCCGGTTATGAAACCTCCGATTGTCTCGCCGACGACCGGAAGCATCTGCTGACTCTCGGTATGGCCGAGTACACCGAGTCCGGTGTCATCGGCCGCCCTTCCCTGGCATCCGCCGCCAAGGGAAAGGAACTTCTCGCCGCACTCACCGAATCCTTCGCCGAGTACCTTTCCGTGGTCGGTGAGGCCGTCGGCGATGTCGGCGACCGACAGGAAACGGAGACGCGATGACGACGTTGGACACGGCGCGGGCCTGGGAGCGCCTGCGCTCCATACGGACCGTGGCCGGGGCCCGGGCCGCCGGTCTGGTGCGCGGCCCGGGTGGCGCGGTGCGCTGGCGCGAGGACGCCACCCCGGAGGCGGACGAGCTCGCCGACCGCTATCTGCCGCTGTGCCTCGCCGGGCCGCGGCTGGCGATCGCCCAGCTCGGCCAGAGCCTCGACGGTTTCATCGCGACCCGCACCGGCGACGCCGACTACGTCACCGGCGAGGAGGACCGGTGCCATCTGCACCGGCTGCGCGCCCTCACCGACGCCGTGGTGGTCGGGGCCGGGACCGCCGTCTCGGACGACCCCCAGCTCACCGTGCGCGCCTGCTCCGGACCGCATCCGGTGCGCGTCATCCTCGATCCGCACGGCCGGGTACCTCCGCATCGCCGGGTCTTCACCGACGGCTCAGCGCCGACCCTGTGGGTGGTGGGAGCGGATACCGGCGACGGGCGGACGGCGCCGGACGGAGTTGACGTACTGACCCTGCCGGACCGTGCCGCCTTCACGCCGCAGCGCCTGGTGGAGGCGCTTGCGGCGCGCGGACTCGGCCGGGTGCTGATCGAGGGCGGCGGCGTCACGGTGTCGCGCTTTCTTCATGACGGCGCGCTGCACCGCCTGTACGTCACCGTGGCACCGGTTCTGCTCGGCGACGGCATCCCGGGGCTGCGCTTCGACGGCACCCCCGTCATGCGCGACGCCCTGCGCCCCCGGACCCGCCGGGCCCACCTCGGCGAGGACACCCTCTTCGAGCTCGACCTGGGGACGCCGCAGCCGGACGGCCCACTGCCCGACCAGCACACCGAGACCGGGCAGGCTCGCGGCGAAGGTGAGCACCCCGTACACGACCGCGACCGTCAGCCCCTGGGCGGCGCCCAGGCCCGCGGAGCCGAAGGCCCACGCGGTGACGCCCTCGCGGGGACCCCAGCCACCGACGTTCAGCGGCAGCGCCATGGCGAGCAGGGCCAGCACCATGATGGGCACCAGCCGGGCCGCCGGGGCGGTTGATCCCGCTGCCCGGGCGGCCAGCAGGAACATCCCGAGATAGCCCGCCAGCACCACCGCGGACGAGAGCACGACCCCCGGCCAGCTCGCGCGGGCCAGCAGCCCGAGCCGCGCCTCGGTGAGCGCGGCCCGCAGCGCCCGGCGCCCCCGCGAGGTGCCGGGCCTGCGGCGCAGCCGTACGACGGCCACGGCCCCGAGCCCGCACACCGCCAGCAGCGCGGGTGCGGCGCCGGGCGTCGTGGCCATGGCGTGCAGCACCCGTCCGCCCTCGGACAGGGCGAGGGCGGGGTGGGCGAACAGCAGCGCCACGCCGACCATCACCAGCACCACCTGACCCGCCGTCCGCTCCAGCACCACGGCGCGCACGCCCCGGGCGACATCGCCCTCGGTGCGCCCGTGCCGTACCGCGCGGTGCACATCGCCGAGGACGCCGCCGGGCAGCGCCGCGTTGAGGAACTGGGAGCGGTAGTAGTCACCGACGGCCTGTACGAGGGGCAGCCGGATGCGCAGCGCCCGCGCCACCACGCACCAGCGCCAGGCGCTGAACACGGTGGTCAGCAGGCCCAGTGCGAGGGCGGCCAGCAGGGTGACTCCGTCGATGCGGCGCAAGCCCTCCACGAAGGCGCCGGTGCCCATCTGCCACAGCAGTACCGCGATGATGGCCGCTCCGGCGAGAGTGCCCAGCCGGGCCCTGATCGTCGCGCTCATGACACTCCGCCCGTCGGGCCGGGGCTCACGGGGCGCGGCAGCGCGAGCAGGTCGTCGTGGTGCACCACCACCCGCAGCTCGCCCGCCGCGCACTCCGCCAGCCGCCGCCGCAGATACGTCTCGGCACGCGGTTCCAGCTCCGGCCGGTGCTCCACCGCCGCGCCCACCCAGCCCCGCAGCCACTCCGCCGCCAGCGCCGACTCGCCGCCGCCCAGGAGCCAGGGGCTGGCGTGCGTCCGTACGGTCGCACCGCGCCGGGCGAACGCCTCGGAGGCCACCGCGACCGCGTCCGGCCCCAGCAGACCGGCGCGGCGCTGATGGGCGTTGAACGCCTCCGCGATCTCCGCGTCCAGCGGGTCCTCCGGGGTCAGTTCGACCCGCCCCGCCACCGACAGCGCCAGCAGCACCGGACAACCGGCCCCGGCACAGGCCGCGGCGAGCCCCTCCACCTCCTCGGCGGTGAGCACGTCCAGCAGCGCGGAGGCCGTCACCAGCGACGCCCCCGCCAGATCGGCCGCGGTCAGCGAGCCCAGGTCACCGCGGTGCGTGCGTACCGTGACCGGGCTGCCGTCGGCGGCCGCACGCGGCGCCCGCTCGGCGGCCAGCTCCAGCAGACCCGGATCGTGGTCGTGCAGCACCCACTCCTGCGGGCCGTCCAGCCGGGGCGCCAGCCACCGGCCCAGCGAGCCGGTGCCGCAGCCCAGGTCATGGATCACGCGGACGGAGCGTCCGGCCGTCTGCGCGAGACGGGCCCGCAACGGCTCCAGCAGTTCGGCCGCGCGGGCGGCGGCGTCCGCGCCCTCGCGCAACTCCAGCCACTCGGGTGCGTAGTGAGGCGTATCGGTGGTGGTCACGCGGCCCTCCGGGGTTCGCGGCGAAGTCGTTCCAGCGCACCGGCCAGGTCCGACGCGGTCGTGTGCCAGCCGTCCAGCGCGGTGCGCCGGCCACGGGCGGCCGTGATCAGCCGGCGGCGTACATCGGGATCGCCCAGCCAGCGGCGCAGCGCCGCCGTGAGCGCGGCCGGGTCGTCCGGGGCGACGAGCAGGCCCGGCACGCTGCCCTCGGGCGCGTGCCCGAGCGCCTCCGGAACCCCGCCCACGGAGGTGGCCAGCACCGGAACGCCGTGCGCCAGCGCCTCGGTCACCACCATCCCGTACGTCTCGGCGTACGAGGCGAGCACCAGCAGATCGGCACCGGCGAAGCTCGCCTCCAGCTCCGCGCCGCCGCGCGGCCCGGTGAGCCGCACCCGGTCGCCGAGCCCCGACGCCTCGATCAGCTCGCGGAGCCGCTCCACATAGCCGGGGTCCTGGTCGAGCCCGCCGACGCACTCCAGCGTCCACGGCAGATCGGCCACCTCGGCCAGCGCCTCCACCAGCCGGTGCTGCCCCTTGCGCGGGGTCACCGAGGCGACGCACAGCAGCCGGGTGCCCTCGTCCGTGCCGGACGCCTGCGGCGCCACATCGGCACCCGGCGCGGCCACATGGACCCGGCCCGGGGCCAGCCCGTGGTGCGCCACGAGCCGACGGGCCGCCCAGCCGCTGGTGGCCACGACCGCGGGCATCGCGCGCAGCGTCTTGCGCTCCAGCGCGTCCAGGTCCGCGGCCCGGCCCGGGGCGAGCCCCGTCTCCTCACCCAGCGGCAGATGCACCAGCACCCCGGTCCGCAGCCGTTCCGCCTCGGGAACGACCAGGTAGGGGACGGCGCAGGCCACGAGGCCGTCGAGGAGCACGATGCTGCCGTCCGCCAGCTCCGCCAGGAGCCGGGCCAGTTCGGCGCGCGCCACGGGCCCCGGCTGCGGCCAGCTGCCCGCGATCGTGTGCTCGTGGACGTCCCAGCCGATGCCGGGCAGCTCCCGGCAGATCCGCCGGTCGTACGTATTGCCGCCGCTCGGCGTGGCCGGGTCGTCCACCCCGCCGGGCATGACGACGTGCACTTCGCGCACCGGCGGCGGGACGGCTCCGCCGCCGAGGCCCAGCAGGCTCCCGGGATGGTCGAGGTGCGCGGTCACAGGTCACGCTCGTAACTCGCCCAGGCGACATGCGATTCGTGCAGGGTCACCTGGAGCCCGGCGAGGCCGCGCGCGCCCTCGCCGAGCGCCCCGGCGTGCACCCGCTCCGCGAGCCGGTCGGCGATGACCTTGGCCAGGAACTCGGTGGAGGTGTTGATCCCCTTGAACGCGGGCTCGTCGTCGAGGTTCCGGTAGTTGAGGTCGCCGACCACCGCGCCGAGTTCCCGGGTGGCCAGTCCGATGTCGACGACGATGTTGTCGTCGTCCAGCGCGGCGCGCCGGAAGGTGGCGTCCACCAGAAACGTGGCGCCGTGCAGACGCTGCGCGGGTCCGAAGACCTCTCCGCTGAAGCTGTGGGCGACCATCAGGTGATCGCGGACGGTGATGCTGAACAACGGCCCTCCCGGTCCGGCGGCACATCTCGGCTTCTAGTACGGCCGATGCCTTCCCCGTGTTCAGCCGCAGCTCAGCCTTGTTCAGACGGCTTCGCGCGCGCCGTGGTACCGCACCCGGTGACAGAGCCCCGGCAGTTCACCGGCGGCGATCCGGGCCATCACCCCCGGCAGCTCATCGAACGCGCATTCCCCGGTGACCAGCGCGTCCAGCGCGGGGTCGGCGAGCAGCTCCAGCGCGAGCGCCAGCCGGTCCGCATAGCCGCGGCGGCCGCCCCGGACCGGGGACACCGTCCCCACCTGACTGCTGCGCACGGTCAACCGCCGGGAGTGGAACGCCTCGCCCAGCGGCAGGCTGATCCGGCGGTCGCCGTACCAGCTCAGCTCGATGACCGTGCCCTCCGGAGCGAGGAGTTCCAGGGCGCGCGCGAGGCCCGCCTCGCTCGCGCTGGCGTGCACCACCAGATCCCGCTCGCCCTCGGCCTCCTCCGGCAGCGCGAAGTCCACGCCGAGCGCCTTGGCGAGCTCCGCGCGCGCCGGGTCGGCGTCCACCAACTGGACCCGTACGGCCGGATAGCGGGCCAGCAGCGCGGCCACCGACGCCCCGACCATCCCCGCCCCGATCACCGTGATCCGGTCGCCGAGCAGCGGCGCCGCGTCCCACAGGGCGTTCACCGCGGTCTCCACCGTCCCGGCCAGCACCGCCCGCTCGGCGGGCACGCCCTCAGGGACGGGCGTCACGGCGCTCGCCGGGACCACGTACCGCGTCTGGTGCGGGAACAGACAGAAGACCGTACGGCCCACCAGCTCCCGCGGCCCCTCCTCGACCACCCCCACATTGAGGTAGCCGTACTTCACCGGCCCGGGGAAGTCGCCCTCCTGGAACGGCGCCCGCATCGCGCCGTACTGGCTCTCCGGCACCCCGCCCCGGAACACCAGCGCCTCCGTGCCACGGCTCACACCGGAGCACAGCGTGCGCACCACCACCTCACCCTCGGCGGGCTCGGGCAGCACCACATCCCGTATCCCACCGTGACCGGGGGAGTTGAGCCAGAAAGCACGGGCGACGCGCTCCATCTGCGTCCTCCTGGGAATCGAGCAGAAACTCTGCGCTGAAACAACGGGCCACGCATCACGCTGAACAAACGGGAGACGCGCCACGTACGGGACATCATCAAGCCGCGCACACGCTACGCGGCGCCAATCGACACTGTCACACAGCCGGAGGGGTGCCCGGTGGCCCTGAACCACACATACAACGCGAGGCTGTTGCGGCAGGAGACGGCGGTGGGAGCGGGCGTACAGATCCTCCTGCTCACGCTTCTGGGCGCCTCGCTCGACCTGGGGCCCGCGGGCTGGCTCACCGGCCTCGCCTTCGCGGCCGTCTCCTGGGCCGTGCTGACCCGCGCCGTCTCCCGCTCCTGGCTGTCCTCCTTCGGGGCCGCCAACCGCGTCACCCTGGCCCGGGCCACCCTCGTCGGGGGCGTGACCGCACTGGTCGCGGACTCCTTCACGAGCCCGCCCCGGGTCGCGGTCCTCACCGCGCTCACCGCGGTGGCCCTGATCCTCGACGCGGTCGACGGCCAGGTGGCCCGCCGCACCGGAACCTCCTCGACGCTGGGCGCACGGTTCGACATGGAGGTCGACGCCATCCTCATCCTGGTGCTCAGCGTCTACGTCGCCACCGCACTGGGCCCCTGGGTGCTGCTGATCGGCGCCATGCGCTACGCCTTCGTCGCCGCCGCCCGCTTCCTCCCCTGGATGAACGCGCCGCTGCCGCACAGCATGGCCCGCAAGACGGTCGCCGCCCTCCAGGGCGTCGCCCTCCTCGTGGCCGCCACCGGACTCCTCCCGGCCCCCGCGAACCTCGCGGTCGTCCTGCTGGCCCTGACCACGCTGATCTGGTCCTTCGCCCGGGACATCGCGTGGCTGCGGCGCACGGACAAGGCCGCCCGCGCCGAGGTACGGACGGAACCCGACCACCCCGTCGCCCGCGTCACACGCCTCGCCCGCCCGGTGCCCCGCGTGGTGCACGACGAGCCGTTCCCCGCGCGCAGCGCGTGAACGCCCTCCCGGCGCTCCCGATGCAGCGCGTCCTCACTCCCGCGACCCGCGGGCGATGCGCACCTGCTCGGGCCGCTGCGGGCGGGGCCACGTGGCGATCCTGCCGTGGGGAACGCCGTGGAGGCGGGCCATGAGCACGGCGGCGTCGTCGTGCCGGCCGCCGGGGTGCTGTCGCGCCAGGAGCGCGTCGCACGCTTCCTCCAGCGACAGGCGGGGGGTGGTGAGGCTGCGGCGCACGGCGGACAGCCCCTGCTCGATGTCCTCCTCGCGGGTCTCCACCAGACCGTCGGTACACATCAGGAGAAGGCTGCCGGGGTCGATGGACAGCTCGAATGTGTCGACGGCGGGGCTTCCCACACCGATCGGCGCGCTGACGGGCACCTGGAGCAGTTCATCCTTGCCGTCCGGGCTCACCAGGATGGGGGGGAAGGTGCCCGGCGCTGGCGAAGGTGGCCCGGCGGGTGAGGGGGTCATAGATGCCGTACAGACACGTGGCCAGGATGGTCTGGTCGAGCCCCTGGGCGAACTGGTCGAGGCGGAGCAACAACTGCGCGGGGGGAAGGTCCAGGGTGGCGAGGGTCTTGACGGCGGTGCGCAGTTGGCCCATCGCCACGGCCGCATGCAGTCCATGACCTGCCACATCACCGATGACCAGGCCGACCCGGTGGCCGGGCAGCCGGATGGCGTCCAGCCAGTCGCCGCCCACCTGCGTGGTGCGGCTGTACGGGTGGTACCGGTAGGCGATTTCCACCCCTGGCAGATGGGGCGGCAGCATGGGCAGGAGACTGCGCCGCAACACGGCTGAGGTTCTGGCCTGGTGGTGGTAGAGGCGGGCGTTGTGCAGGGACAGGGCCGCCCGCTCGGCCATCTCCTGGCAGGCGGCCAGGTCCGCCGGGAGGAACGCGGGGCGCCCTGGTTTGCGTCCGAAGACCAGGAAGCCGAGGACCGAATCCCGCACGGTCAGCGGCACCAGCATGACGGAAGAGTCGGTGAGCACCGACCGGGCGGACGGGCTGTCGAGTTCCGCCGGCAGCTTCCGCAGGATGTCCCGGTCGACCCGGGGAATGAGGACCGGCTCGATGAGTGCGAGAAACCGGGCCATTGCCGTGCCGGACGGGTAGGCGAAGGTCTGCCCCGCCTGGAGTCCCTCCCCGTGCCCCGGGTCGTCATGGTGGACGGCGGCCACGCGGTGCATCACCGAGGCGGCGCGCGGATTCCGTGCGGTGGAGTCGTCTTCGGATGCGGTCACGTGATCGTGGAGATGAACCGAGGCGAAGTCGGCGAACCCCGGAACAGCCGAGGCGGCCAGGAGGCGAGCCGCGTGGCCGAGGTTCAACGTGGTGCCGATGTCGCTGATCGCCCGTTGAAGGAAAGCCAGCCTGGCCCCCTCGCCCTCCATGTGTGCGTCGGCCGTATCGTGCCGGTCGGGGACGATGCGGTTCGGAACACTTTGTGGTGCCTGCAACTAGGCCCCCTTGACGTGGTGTCGGGCAGCGGTGGCGCCCATGTGACGACGAGGAGCACGGCGACCGACGCGCCATCCATCAAGGGCCCGGATCGTCCGACAAGACCGTATCGCCTGAATCGCTCCAAGGTGGTCACTCAAAGGAGTGGTCTGACGGGGAGTGAGATGACGCGGACCTGCGCCGCCGGACCCGGCGGCGCAGGTCCGCGTCATGGGACGACGACGGCCTGAGGGGGTTCCTCCACCGCGGTTGCGGGCCGGACCGGGCTGTTATGCGTCGGGCCGCCAGTCGAACGGGAAGTGCTTACTGGACCCGCCGCGGTACTCGCGGGAGAAGTCGAAGCCTTCGGCATGGTCCGCGCTCACCACGCCCCACGTGGCGACCTGGCCGGGCCCCACCTCCGCCCCAGGGGCGTTGATCAACTGCACCCGGCGCCCGGGGTCCGAGGTGGGACCGGTCAGTGCCGTGGCGCCCACGCTCACCTTGTCGGACACGGCCGCGCGCCAGTATGCGAGATCCGCCGCGGTATCAAAGTGAATCGGGGCGTATCGCACGTCGCGCACTTCGCTGATCAGCGAACCGAACGTGCCCGGCCACCCCCCGGCGTTGCCGCGGAACATCTTCTCCAGGGCGTCCCGCTGAGCGGGCGTCCCCTTCGCGTCGATGTAGAACATCGCCGTCATCGTGGCGTCGGGGTCGTCCACCCACATGTTTCCGGCGAACTCGCCGAGCGCCACGACACCCAGGCCGTCCAAGCGTACATCCCCGAAGTGCCCTTCATGGATCTGCCATACGAGCGTGAACAGGCAGGCGCCGTTCGTCGGAGCCTGCGCGAAGGTGCAAGGGCAGGGCATCGAGCAGCTGCATACGTCGAACCACTCGCCCTTGAGGTGCCAGTTCGTCTCGCTCATCACGGTTTCCCCTTCACCTGTATACCCCCTGGGGGTATCTCTGTGGCAGCAGATTACGCTGCCGCGGCGACGGCGTCAAATACCCCTGGGGGGTAAGCGTCGCTGTCGCGACAGCGGCAGTCCGGGGTGCGGAGGAAGGTTGTCGAGGCGGCCGCGAAGGTCTGACCTGAGGATTCGCTGGGCCGTTGGTCACGTGGTTGATCACGGACAGCCCGGAAACGCAAAAACCCCCTGATCAACAGGGGTCTTGCTGGTGTCCGAGGGGGTATCCGGACCCATACCCCACGGCTCACGCCCCTCACGACGGTACTGGCGCCGGCGCAGTGCCGTACCTGCGGACGGTCCGAGATCCGCGGGGCCGACTACGCTACAGCGGCACGACGGGCCCTCCGCGCTGTGCCTGGTCCCGCGAGTCCCACCTCAAGGAAGCAGAGACGGCGATGCCGCTTGGACAGCCCCGCGGGGGCGATGTGACCGCGCCCGTGCCACTTTCGATCTCCGTGCCCGATCGTGGGATCCATGACACCGTTCCCGCCGACTCCTGGACCGACGGTTTCCTCACCGGCAGCGGTGAGTACGGAGCCGTGCTGTACGGGGAGCCCGCACGGGAGAGGGTGATTTTCAACCACCACCGACTCGTCTTGCCGAACGGCACCCGCGAGGTCACCCCGCCCGTGCTCGCCGAGCGCCTGGAGCCCGTCCGGGACAAGGCGCTGGCCGGGGACTACTCGGGAGCGAACCGGGACTTCGCCGCCGGGTGGGAACTGCTCTGGACGCAGATGTACCACCCCGCGTACGAGCTTCGGATCGCCGCGGACGTGGCCGTCGCCGACGGATACGTCCGGACTACGGATTTCCGCACCGGTCAGGTCAGCTCCGCCTGGACGGACGGCCGCGGCACGTGGTCCCGCCGGATCTTCGCCTCCCGTGCCGACCGGGTCATCGTCCACGAGATGGTGCCGCCCCCGGGCCGAACCATCGATGTCACGCTGAGCGTGCACACGGCACTCGACGACGCCCCGAGCGCCCACGGGGCAGGCGACGACCTGCACACCCGGGTGGATTTCACCACTCTCGCCACAGTGACCGACGGCTCAGGGTGGCTCAACCTGCGCGGCACCTACCCGAAGGAGCTGGGGGCATACGGCTACGAGGGCGTGACCCGCGTCGTGCCCACCGGGGGTACGGTCGGCGTCAGCGGATCGGCCCTTGTGGTCGCCGGGGCGGCGCGGCTCACGCTGCTCACCCGACTGGACCGGTACGAGGCACCGGCCGTCTGGGACACCCGGCCGCTGCACGCACAGCTGGCGGAGCTGGAAGCCGACTACGCGGCGCTGCTCGCCCGGCATACCGCGATCCACTCCGAGCTGTACGACCGCTCCCGTCTCGATCTGGACGTGCCCGAGGCCGACCGCCGGCTGTCGACCACCGCGTTGCTCAAGCGTCAGAAGGCCACCCCCGCGGTGATCGATCGCGCCCTGCTCGAGCGGCTTTACGACTGTGGGCGTTACCTCTTCCTCAGCTCCAGTGGCATCCTGCCGCCCCGACTGACCGGTATCTGGACCGGGGCTTGGAGCAGCGCGTGGGCCGGTGATTTCACCACGGACGCGAATGTCAACCTCCAGGTGGCCCAGGGCAGCATTCTGGACCTGACCGAGGTCATGGAGGGCTACTTCGATCTGGTAGTGGGCCAGCTCGACCACTGGCGGACCAACGCGAGAAACCTCTATGGCGCTCGCGGCTACCTCGCGCCCTCCCGCACGGACGGCGAGTACGGGCACATGCTCCACTTCGACAACGGCGAGTTCCCCGGCCACTGCTGGACCGGTGGAGCGGACTGGCTGCTCCAGCCGCTGCTGGAGTACTACGAGGTCACCGGCGATGAAGCGTTCCTGCGGGACAGGTTGGGCCCGGCGCTGATGGAGCTCGCCCTGTTCTACGAGGATTTCCTGACCCGCACCGACGCCCACGGGAAGGTGGTGTTCGTGCCGTCCTTCTCCATGGAGAACAGCCCCGGCAATACCGGCGTATGCCTCTCGGTCAACGCCACCGGTGACATCTCCGCGGGCCGGCACGCCCTCACGGCCGCCATCGACGCGGCGAACGCGCTGGGGGCCGAGCAGGGTGACGGCGAGGGCGTCGAGCGCTGGACCGCCTTGCTGGCAAGGCTGCCCGACTACGCGGTCAACGAGGACGGCGCCCTGGCCGAGTGGTCCTGGGACGGTCTGGCGGACCGCTACCACCACCGGCACGTCCAGCACCTCTACGCGGCCTGGCCGCTGCACGAGATCAACCCGGAGGAGCGCCCCGACCTGCTGGCCCCTGCGCTCAAGGCGCTCGACGTGCGCGGAGACCAGAACCTGTCCGCGCACGGCAGCCTGCATCGCGCCCTGGTGGCCGCCCGGCTCAAGGACGGGGCCAAGGTGTACGACAACCTGAGGAAGATCATCGGCAATGACATGCTCTTCCGGTCGCTGATGACCTCCCACAATCCCGGTCTGGACGTCTACAACGCGGACGCCGCGAACACCCTGCCCGCCGTGCTGGCCGAAGCGCTGCTCTACACCAGGCCGGGTGTTCTGGAGCTCCTTCCCGCGCTGCCCGAGCCGTGGGGCAAGGGCACGATCACGGGCATCCGGGGCCGGGGCGGGATACGGGTGCACAGTCTGGAGTGGGACCTGCCCGCCCGTACCACCGTGGTGACGGTCACCTCGGACACCACCCAGGACGTCACGCTGATCAGCCGCCGCTGGATGGCCTCCGTCGCCACTTCGGCGGACGTCGCCGACTCTCCGCTCGGCCCGCACGCCCGGAGGGTCTCTTTGGCCGCCGGGCAGCGGACACGGATCAGGGTCTCCGGCTGACCGCCCGGTGATGGTCGGCCGACCGGCCCGGCGGCGGGGTCCGTGGGCGGCGCGGGAGACGGGATCCGGGGCAGGGCCCTTCGAACCGCCGACCGACGCCCCTCATCCCGGGTCGTCGGTGAAGCGCCGTTCCAGCGCGAGCTCCCGCGCCAGTTCGACACCGGTCTCCACGCCGCCGTACAGGATCCCCTGATCCCCGAGGGTCGACACCGCCAGCCGCGGCAGCTCGAAGGGCACGACCTGGGACAGCTCCGCCCTCAGCGCGGGGATGTAATCGTGGAGCTGGCCGCCCACGCCGCCACCCAGAATGATCAGCTCGGGGTCCACGACGGTGATGACCGAGGCGAGCGCGAGGGCGAGGGCGCGGGCCTCGTCGGCCATGACCTTACGGGCAGCGGCATCTCCCGCCCCGGCGGCCGCCAGGACGTCTTCGGCCCGCTCGGCGTCTGCCAGGCCGTTCCGGCGGGCCGCGTCGACGATGGCGTCGGCGGCGGTGGTGCTCTCCAGCATGCCGCGTTCCCGCACCTCCGGAGGCAGACCGCGCCGCGGGACGGGGAGGACGGGCATGAACGCCACCTCGCCCGCCATGCCGCGAGCACCGCGCAGCGGCTTGCCGTTCAGCACGATGCCCGCGCCGACGCCGGAACCGACATGCAGGTAGACGAAGTTGTCGATGCCCCGGCCCAGACCTCTGGCGCACTCGCCGAGCGCGCCCAGGTCCACGTCGTTCTCGAAGCGGACGGCCCCGGCCTCGGCGAAGAACTCGGCGAGCTTCCTCACGTGCAGCGCGTACTCCCAGCCCGGCAGATTGGAGGCGAGCTTGAAGGATTGCTCCTCCGGGTCATAGACGCCAGGGGAGCCCACCACGACCTGGAGCAGGTCGGCCATGGTCAGCGAGCGTTCCGTGAGGGTGGAGGCCACCACGTCCTCGATGACGCCGACCAGCCCCTCCGCGTCCCGGGCCGACGGAACCCGCGCCACATGGACCACGTCGCCGACCAGGTCGGAGAGCGCCAGCCTCACCCAGCGACGCCCGATGTCCAGGACGATGACCCATCCCGCGGTGGGTTCCGGCCCGAAGAGCTGCGGCGCCCGCCCGGCCTTGCCGGTGCGCACGCCCAGCCGCCGCACGAGCCCGGCGTCGACCAGCGCGGCGACCGCGGCGGTAACGGTCGGCTTCGACAGCCCCGACACCTTGACGAGTTGCGGGATGGAGACGGAATCGGCCGCGTACACATGGTGGAAGACCGATCGCTCGTTGAGGTGACGCATGTAGGTGGTGCTGGTGGCGACCGGAGTCAGCTTGGCCAACGGCTCCCCCTCGGCTCTGAGACGTGATGACAGGGTATCGCTCCCAAGCCCTTGTAAATTTAGGAGCCTCCCTTACAATCAGCGCCATGAAAGCGCTTGCATCCCTCGGTCCTGTCGTGGCCATCGACGTGGGTGGCACGAAGACCGCCCTCCTCGTCGCCGGTCAGCAGGAAGGTTCGGCACCTCGCACGGACCGCCTGCCGACCCTCGCCGCGCGAGGCCCCCGGGATCTCTTCGCGCGGATCGAGGCGTCCTTGACGCGACTGCTCGGCCCGGACGCCGGACTCACCGATGTCGTGGGCGTCGGCATGGTCTGTCCCGGAATCGCCACCGACGACGGAGTGCTGTTCGCACCGAACACCCCCGGCTGGGAGCACCTGCGGGTGCGCGACGTGCTGTCCGGCATGTTCCCCGCGGCGCGGATCACCGTCATGAACGACGTCAAGGCGGCCGCCCTGGCCGAGACCCGGCAGGGCTTGCTGAACGGCGTGGAATACGGCCTGTACCTCAATGTCGGCACCGGACTCTCCTGTGCCCTGGTGGTACGGGGGACCGTGCTGGACGGCGCGAACGGCGCGGCCGGCGAGATCGCGTACCAGGTGCTGGACCCCGACGACCCCGGCGTACGCGACGGCAGAGCTCCGCTGGAGGAGACGTTCTCCGGAGCCGCGCTCACCGAGGTGGCACGCGCCTGGACGGGAGACAGGACCACCGCCACCACGGCGTTCGACCTGGCACGGGCCGAGCCCGATTTCAACGAACTGATCAACGTGCGTGTCCGGCGGTTCGCCACCGCCGTCGCCAACCTCGCCACCGCCTTCGATCCGGCCCGGATCGTCGTGGGCGGCGGGATGGCCGAACGCACCGAGGTGTTCGCCGAACTCGCCGTGGCGCTGAAGCGGCTGGTGCCCTTCCCGCCCGGCCTGCTGCGCTCGGACATGCACGACGACGCCGCGCTCACGGGTGCCCTGATCGCCGCGCGCGAGGCGGCACG
Source organism: Streptomyces sp. BRA346 (assembly GCF_052851135.1). Taxonomy (NCBI): domain Bacteria; kingdom Bacillati; phylum Actinomycetota; class Actinomycetes; order Kitasatosporales; family Streptomycetaceae; genus Streptomyces; species Streptomyces sp. BRA346. The sequence goes on from NZ_JAIWIH010000004.1 coordinate 171,435, forward strand.
GCCTGCGCGAGGCGCCGCTGCCCCGGCCGATACGGCGCCTTCCGTTCCCTTATCGGAGCGCACCGGTGCGTCTCCGTCCGGACTACGGACCATCTGCGGCTGATCCTCGGATCCCACTTCCCGCCCTGCCGGGCGGCAGTACGTCTCACGTGAGCGCGACGAAAGTTGGACGGCATGCGAAACAAGCTCATACCCCTCGCGACGGTGTTCGCACTCAGCCTGACCGGCTGTGCCTTCGGTGGTGAAAGCCCCAGCGGAAACCAATCGGACACGCTGAAGTTCTGGCTCTCCGGCGACGGGGCCCAGGGTGGCGGGTTCGCCGCGATGGCGAAGGAATACACCAAGGAGACCGGCGTCAAGGTCGAGGTCGTCGACATCCCGTACGACGACCTGACGACAAAGCTGCGCAACGCGGCGCAGGCGGACGATCTGCCCGCACTGGCCCGCGTGGGGACGGTCGACCCGGTGTGGGCCGACTCCCTGCTCGACCTCGGCAAGGTCGCCACCACGAACCACATCAAGCCCGGCCTTCTGTCGAAGTCCCCCAAGGGGCACGTCGAGGCGCTCCCGACGGACCTCACGGCGGTCGGGCTGTTCATCAACAAGAGCCTGTTCGACAAGGCGAAGGTGGCCTATCCGACGTCGGACGACGCCCAGTGGACCTGGGACGAGTTCACCGCGGCGGTGAAGAAGGTCCAGAAGAAAGCGGATGCCAAGTACGGCCTGGTGATGGACTCCTCCAGCCACCGGCTGCGTTCCTTCCTCTACCAGTTCGGAAGCAACGGCTTCCCGCTGAACGCCCAGGGCAAGTTCACCACCGGCAAACAGACCGCCACCGCGCTGGAACGCTTCAAGGCGATGAACGACGACAAGCTCATGCCGCGCTCGGTGTGGCTGTCCGACGGCGATGCCGGCGCGTTGTTCAAGAGCGGCCGGGTCGCCGCGTACTACTCCGGTGTCTGGCAGATCACCGACTTCTCCAAGAACATCAAGGACTTCGCGTGGACGTCCGTCCTCATGCCCAAGCAGCCGGTGCGTGCGACGAACCTGGGAACGAACTACCTCGTCGGATACGACGGTCCGAACGCGAAGAAGACGCGGAAGTTCATCAACTGGCTCTACAGCCCGAAGAACTACGCGAAGCTCTGTGAGATCTCCGGCTTCCTTCCGGTGGAGGACGGCGTCAACGTCGACTACAAGGACCACAAGGCGGCGTACGACCTCTACAACGACGAGATCGCCAAGTCCGCTCCGGTGTCCGCCCAGCAGATGAAGAACGAGCTCACCTACGCCTACAAGGGCATGAGCGGCGACAGCGACCCGATCAAGGACGAGACCGTCAAGTTCCTCAGCGGGAAGCAGGACGTCCGCCGGACGATCGAAGCGATCGAGAAGCAGATGGACGCCCAGATCGCCGGATGACGCGAGGGAAGACAAGGAAGTGGAAAGGCCGACGCCGATGACGATCACCGCGGAACCCCACCGCATCAGTCCGCCGTTGCCCCAAGCGGCCCGGCGGAGCCGGCGCAGCCGTTACATGCTCGCGCCCGTCGCGTTCGCGGCGGTCAACATCGTCATGTTCCTGCTGTTCTTCATCTGGCCAGGTGCGCTCGGCCTTCTCTACTCGTTCACCAACTACCGCGGATTCGGGCAGGCCGACTTCGTGGGGTTCGACAACTACCACACGCTGTTCTCGGATCCGGAGTTCTACGCGGCACTGCGGCGTACGGCGGTGTACGTGCTGCTGTCCGTCCCCCTGACCTATGTGCTGTCCCTGGGCGTGGCGGTACTCCTCGTCAGCAAGTTCACCCGCGGCAAGACACTCGCCAAGACGGTGTTCTTCTTCCCCTGGCTGATCTCCCCGATCGTCACGGGCGTGATCTGGCGCTGGCTCTTCGGCGAGAACTTCGGCTTCGTCAACTTCGTCCTGGGCGAGCTCGGCTTCTCGGAGGTGGAGTGGTCGTCCAACGGCGACCTGTCCCTGGCCATCGTGATCTTCGCCACCGCCTGGGCGGCCACGGCCTTCAACATGCTCCTGTTCATCGCGGCCCTGAAGAACGTGCCACGCTCCTACTACGAGGCGTCGGAACTCGACGGGGCCGGCGGCTGGCAGCGGTTCCGGTACATCACCCTGCCGGCGATCGCCCCCACGTCCTTCATGGTGATCCTGCTGTCGACGATCAACTCCATGAAGGAGTTCGCGATGGTCCAGGCGCTCAACGGCGGTGGTCCGGGCACCGAGAACCGGCTGATAGTGCAGTACATCTACGAGACCGGATTCAAGCAGGCCAAGGTGGGCTACGCCAGCGCCGTGTCCATGATCCTGATGGTGGTTCTGATGGTGATCGCGCTCATTCAGATGCGTGTGGGCAGAGGGCGGGGAGCGTCGTGAAGGACAGCAGCAGCGTTGTGAAGGACATCGGCGTCGCGCCAGTGCGGCGGCGCTCCCGGGGCGCGGGAACGGCCGCGCGCACGGCCGGTTTCACCCTCGTGCTGTGGGCCTTGGCCGCCTTGTTCGCCTTTCCGGTGGTGTGGTTCGTCCTGAGCGCCTTCAAGCCGGGCAGTGAACTGTTCAGCTATCCACTCTCCATCCTTCCGCGCCACTGGACCCTCCAGGGATTCGAGACCGCCTGGCAGCGGATCCACTTCGCGCGCTACTTCACCAACACCCTCGTCGTGGCGAGCCTGACCACCGTCCTCACGGTCCTCGCCAGCGCCAGTACGGGCTATGCCCTCGCCAAGTACTCCGCGTGGTGGGTCAAAGCCTTCTTCATCTGCGTCCTGGCGACCACCATGCTGCCCACCGAGGTCATCCTGACGCCGTCCTTCACCGTCGTGCGGAACCTCGGCCTCTACGACTCCCTGGCGGGCGTCATGGTGCCGTCGATCATCACCGCGACCGGCATCTTCATGTTCCGCCAGTTCTTCCTGACCGTTCCCGACGAGCTGCTGGAGGCGGCCCGTCTGGACGGCGCGAGCGAATTCGGCATCTTCTTCAGGATCATGCTGCCGATCGCCCGGCCGATCGTGGTAACCCTGGCGATCTTCTCGTTCCAGTGGCGCTGGAACGACTACATCTGGCCGCTGATCGTGCTCAACGATCAGAAGCGGTTCACGCTTCAGGTGGCCCTGCGCAATCTCATCGGAGCCGAGAACATCGACTGGTCCGTGCTGCTGGCGGCCTCCGTCATCTCGCTGCTGCCTCTGGTGCTGATCTTCTTGGTGTTCCAGCGCCACGTCATGAACGCCGACATCGAGGCGGGGCTGAAGGACTGACATGACACCGGCCTCCCTTCTCGGCCCCGGTACCGACCTGGTGTTCGTGGACGCCCTGGTCGGGCCGCTCGACCGGCGCGTCCCCGGCATCGTCACCGACTGGACGGACGGTCGCTACGCGACCGCCCAGCACCGCCTCCTCGCGGCCGACGCCAAGGCGCTCCTCACTGCCTTGGCGTGCCCTCGCTCGCGCTGGCACCGCGACGTGGAGACCTTGCTGGGTCCTGCTCAGGGCCTGATCAGTCAGCTCACCACCCTTCAGGGAGACGACGGCCTGTTCGGCGGCGACAACCTCGCCTCGCCCCCCGACTCGTCGTTCACCGTGGGCGACGTCTGTGTGATGACCGAGCTGATCGACACCACGGGCGTCAGGGACCTGCCACAGATGGGAGAGCTGTACGCGGCGCTGGCCGGCATCCGGCGCGCCGTGACCCCGGCGCTCCTGACCGGAGGAGTACACACCCCCAACCACCGCTGGGAACTGTGCGCCGCCCTCGCCCGGCTCCACCGCATCGAGCCCGATCCGCGGCTTCCTGCCCGCATCGGCCAATGGCTCGCGGAGGGCATCGACATCTACCCCGACGGGATGTACTCCGAGCGCAGCCCCCTGTACGCCGCGTTCGTGACGAACCCCTCGCTCCTCGTCATCGCGGACGTGCTCGCCCGTCCCGAACTGGAGGAGAAGGTACGGCGCAACCTCGACGCCTTCGCCCCGCTCTTCGACGAGGACGGCACGGTGGAATCCGTGCACTCCCGCCGTCAGGACCAGCGGATGCGCTTCGACGGCGCCGGATTCCTGCTTCAATTCCGGCGCCTCGCCCTCCGCGATTCGCGCGGTGACCATGCCCGGCTGGTCACCGACATCCTCGCGCGCGGAGTCGACGGCGAAATCGCGGGCCACGCCCTCGCGGAGGTACTCCTGGACCCTCGGCTGGCCGGGCCCCTGCCCTCGGCCGGACCCGGGCGTCCCGCCGTCGGACAGACGGTGCTCGCCGACTCGGGGCTGGCCCGCGTCCGCGCCGGGCGACGCGGCGTCACCGTCTTCGGCGGCAGTGACAACGCCCGGTTCCCACGCATCGCCTCCGGCCTGTCGACCAACCCCACCTTCCTGCGGTTCCGCCAGGGGAACGCGGTCCTGGAGTCGTTGCGGCTGTCGGTCGCCTTCTTCGGCCTCGGTCCCTTCCGCAGCGAGGGCCTGTACGTCAGGGGCGAGGGCCGCTACGCGCTCACCCAGACCACCCAGGCCCACTTCTACCAGCCGCTCCCGGCCTACCGGCACCGGGCCGACGGACGTTACGAACTGGGCGACGAGGGACGCTTCTTCGCCTCCATGGACTTCCCTCACCGCCCCACCGACGACCATCAGCTGCGGATCGACGCCGACGTCGATGTGACCGAATCCGGCGTCGACGTCCGGCTGGATCTGCGCGCCATCCCGACCTCGTACGTCCTGGAACTCGTCTTCCGTCCCGGCGGGACGCTCAAGGGCGTCCGGCCCCTCAGCGACCCCGACTCGTACGAACTCGTCGAGGGCACGGGCAGCTACACCGTGGGCGGGGACACCATCCGGTTCGGCCCCGGCAACGGTTCAGGTCCCGCCCAGCCGACGGTCTTCGACGACGGCGAGCAGTTCTCCTACCTCGGCGCCCGCGATCCCGTACCAGGGACAAGGGTCTGCATCACCGGACGGGTCCCGAGCACCTACACGCTGTCCCTCATCGGGACGCAGCCCTGAAACCGCCCCGCTCGGCGCGGTTCACGTGCCGGGACCGAGGTCGTCCTCCAGGCGGCGGGAAGCGTGTGGAGCAGCGTCGGTCCAGCCGCTCTTGCCCGAAGCGCCGTACCTGACTCCCCAGCGGTGCGCCGGGGGCGCTGTTCGCGCGCCGAGGTCACGCTCGACCCGCACAACGGCAAACCCCCACGGTCGACGAGCAACCGTGGGGAATTGATGTGTGTCCGAGGGGGGACTTGAACTCTCCACTCGGGCACCAGCCCATTAGTTAGCTGACCTGCGGAGATGTGCTCTCCGGGCCCCTTTGAGGTCCGTGAGGGTTGGTCCTGCTCACCTGCTGTTTCTGCCCGTTCCTGTCCGCTGTTGGTCATGCGTTGGTCACGTAGCCAACCGGGCCTGGGCAGCGGAAAGCCCCCGCCATGCGCCACGAGGGAAGCACACGACGGGGGCCGCTGAGGGACCGCTCAGACGGTCAGGCCGGGGTCGAAGTACCCCGGCGTTCGGAACAGGCCCATGAAGGTGCCGGGGCCATGCCGTTCGTCCAACCACACCCCCAGCGCCGTCACGTCACCGCTGATGATGGCTGCGAGAAGGCGCGTGTGGCACTCGCTCTCCTCCCCAGGGGCGAACTCCTCAAGGAAGTGCGTGTACCGGCGATTGACACCCTTCTCGTAGCCACCGAGGGCCGCCACGTATCGCGTCTGCTCTTCGCTCCCCAGCACCCTCTTCGCGCGCCCGGCGTCCTCCTCGGTCAGCGTCCCCGTCACGTCCCGGAACGCAAGTGCGCCAAGAGGGTCTGAGGGCTCGGCCACGCCGAAGCGTTCTGCCGTCTGCCGAGTGATGGCACGCGCCTCTTTGTCGCACGCGCCTTCCATGACGATTCCGAGGTTCCGCGTGTGGTGGCTCCCACACTGGTCGACAGCCGAGTACGGCTGTCCGGTTGTGCGGCGGTAGTTGATCCCGTACTGAGTGCGGACGGGCACCCCTGCCACTTCCACGTAACGCCGACGCGACCCGTAGTGAAGGCAGTCATGCGCGTACGCGCGCAGCAGATCGAGAAGGGCCAGCGCGGGGCACTCGGGATTCCGGCGTTCCATGGGCCCGTACATGGTGATGACGGCCACCATCTGAAGGTGCCGGTATCCCTGGTCCGGGTGGTGGAATCCACCGAAGGCACCGACCCGCGAGGACTCACAGCCGACCAACACGCGGCCAAGCGGCAGCATCTTCGCCAGTCCGTACCCGGCGTACCGGCGTTTGGCGTTTTCGACGCCTACATGGAAAGGCGTGGTGTCGATGCCGTCTGCCGCCCACCGGCTGAGCATTTCCGACAGCGGCCGGAACACGTGTGCGGGGTGCTTCCCCGTGAGCCGGGACGCGTCGGTGCGCATGGCCGCCAGCGCCGCCATCGCCCTAGCGCCGGTTACGGACTCATTCGGGGCGAGTTCCGTTAAGTCGCCGTGCCCGCCTTGATGAGCTGAATGTGGGACTCTTGCATCCCCTCCGGGAGCGCGTCCGGGCTGAACCATTTCGCCTCCAGAATCTCGAAGCCGTCGAGCTTGAGAGTTCCACCCACGTGAAGCGCTTCGTAGGCGATTTCCACGCGGAGTTTGTAGCCACTGGTTACCTGAACCAGCCGCCCCGGAACGACTTCAAGGCCAGTTTCTTCCCGAACCTCCCGAACGATGGTTTTCGGGAACTCTTCGCTCTTGATTGCGTAGCCGGTTGGAAGTCCCCATGGCCGGTCTGCGGGCCACATTCGGTGCTTGAGGAGCAGGACTTCCCCTGCCTCGTTCCGTACTACGCCCGTCACGCCAATCATGAATTTGGCGTGCGCGAACCACAGGATCCGCCATTGCATCGGCCCCCGGATGATGCGCCAGATTCGGGCGATCAGCCTTTTCACACTGTGTCCTTTCAGTGGTTCGGCGTCATCGTCGGCGCCGTGGCCGCTAACGATGTCGGAACCAGTACGACGGCGTCCAATCGACAGGTGGGCCGTCAGACATTGATCACGTCGCCCCACTTGATGACTCACTTCGAACGCGCGCACAGCGCCTGCGTCCGCTGCGGGACCGTCCCCCTGCCCGGACTCGAACCGGAGTCCCCTGAGCGCGCGAGAGTGATGAGGCCACACGCGCAACAGGGTTCCTCCTGACACCACAAGGGGTGCGCATCACTATCCGGCTGTCAGAAGTTGTCGTTCGTGTCGGTCTCCGAGGCGGGATGGGTTGTCGATTCCTCGGGGAAGCGGATGTTCCTGGAGTCGGTCATCCATTCCTGTCCGCCCTTCCGGGGGCGGAGGAACGCGACGAGCGGTCCCGGCATCTGGTGGTCGAAAGCGAGTACATCGACGTGACAGAGGTCTTGTAGTACGCCGATGCGTCCCGTCGCGGCGTCGTAGGCTTCCTGGCCACGCTTGGGGCCCTTGTACGGCGTCGGCTGCGTCATGCGGGCAACCCCCACCGAGCAGCCGCGCCGGGGTCTTCGTGGGACGGGTGTCGGCGACGCAACAGTTCATCGTCGGCCGCCGCCCGGTAGTTCCCTGCCTGCTTCGCCTCGTCGCGCAACGCCGTGTACTTCCGGCATCCCGCGCAGTCCTGGTCGGTCATGCTCGCTTCCCCCGCCCAAGGTGCTTGTCGATCTTCTTCTTCAGCTCCTCGGCACGCGCGTCCAGGTCCTTCGGAGTGGGGTGCTTGGGGGCCTGCTGCGTCCCTTGCGGCTGCGTCGGGGACGTGTCCGCGCTCACCGCGCGTCCTCCAGCGCTCGCTGCTGCTCGTACCGGAGGACGTACAACGGCACGGGGTCGGTGTCCCATGCGATGGGGAAGCGCTCTGTGATCGGGATTCGCGGGAGTTGGAGCGTGGGCGGGTCCTCGTGGCAGACAGGGTCAGGTAAGCACGTGAGGGCGAGCGCACGACTAGGCAACGCAAAAGAGACCTACTCGGCCATTGAACGAGTGCAGGCTCTTTCTGTCGGTATCGGTACTCCCGATACGCCAGAACACCATTACCGCTATGACCCTGGAAAGGCTCTGTCCTATACAGCTACAACCCTCGCATGGCTCGGAGATTCAGCGGCGGAACCCTACGCCAGGGAAGTAATCACGAGGCTGAGTCCCAGCGACGACGTAAGCCAGTGGCCACGACGTGTAGCTTCCGCGAATATCGATCTGGCTTTGGTCCTCCTCAAGGAAGACCGGTTGGACGAAGCATGCGATTCGGCACAGAAAGCAATTCTGTCTGGGAGTGTAGTTCCCTCAAATCATTGGCGCGCGCTGGAAGTCGTCAAGGCTGTTGAGGCTCGGCAACTCCCCGAGAGTGCAGACCTGCGGGAGGCGTACCAGGGCCTCAAGGCGATTGAGAGGGGAAAGAGGTAACCCGGAAGTCGCTGCCCTGTTCGTTGGGCACCACGCGACATAAGAACCGTCCCGTAAAACGAAAGAAACCCCGGCCATGTGGACCGGGGCTTTTCGTAGGTTTGTTAGAGGAGTGCGCGGAACGGGTTCGCTCCGAGCGGTTCGGGTGGTTCCGTCGTAAGGGTCGACGGGCGTGCGAGCTGCGTGGGGTCGGGCGTTGCGGGTCGGTAGGCGTCCATTGAAACGACCTTGTCTCCGTTCTCGTCTGGTCCTACCCGGCGGCCGGCTGCGGGCTCCTGCGGTTTCAGACTGGCGACACAGCAAGGTCACGAACGACCTGGAGGCCGGGGAGAACCCCGTAGAGGTCTCCGCCAACGTCCGGCACCACTCGCCGGGCTACACCATGGCCCGGTACGGCCACTCTCGTAAGGACGGAGCGCGCCGACTGGCCGCCTCCGGTGCGGGCCGACTCGGCCTGTCGTCCCTGGTCTGACCTGGGGATTCGCTGGGCCGTTGGTCACGTGGTTGGTCACGCCACAGCCCAGAAATGCAGAAGACCCCTGATCAACAGGGGTCTTAGCTGGTGTCCGAGGGGGGACTTGAACCCCCACGCCCGATAAAGGGCACTAGCACCTCAAGCTAGCGCGTCTGCCATTCCGCCACCCGGACCAGGTGTCTGCCGTCCCGGCCCGCGGCCGTTCCGACGTGGAAAACCATAGCAAACATCAGAGCGTGCTCGATCACGCGGACGGACCCGTGGACGGCTGCGGCCGATGGGCCGCCGGTGCGGCGCCGGTGGTTCGCCGCTGTGTGACGGGGGCATGACGGCGGTATTGCGGCCTTGGGCTGCGGCGTCGGGGGGTGGAGGATGGCGGGGTGGCCCCGCGGTGGGCCGGTCCGGGTGGATCCGGCCCGGGGGCAGGGAACGATGAGGAGGCAGCGTGAGTGAGTCGCAATCGGGCGGGACGAAAGCCGGAACGGTCAGGGGCGAGGACGAGGTCGTCGATCTGTGCCGCGATCTGATCCGGATCGACACCAGTAACTACGGCCCCGATCACTCCGGCCCCGGCGAACGGGCTGCCGCCGAGTACGTCGCCGAGAAGCTCGCCGAGGTGGGGCTCGAACCGCAGATCTTCGAATCCCGCAAGGGCCGGGCCTCGACGGTGGCGCGCATCGAGGGCGAGGACCCGTCCCGGCCCGCGCTGCTCATCCACGGCCACACCGACGTCGTACCGGCCAACGCCGACGACTGGACCGTTCACCCCTTCTCCGGCGAGATCGTCGACGACTGCGTCTGGGGCCGGGGCGCGGTCGACATGAAGGACATGGACGCCATGACGCTCGCGGTCGTCCGCGAGCGGCTGCGCACCGGCCGCAAGCCCCCGCGCGACATCGTGCTCGCCTTCCTCGCCGACGAGGAGGCGGGCGGCGTGTTCGGGGCGCGGCACCTGGTCAACAACCACCCGGAGCTGTTCGAGGGCGTGACGGAGGCGATCGGCGAGGTCGGTGGCTTCTCCTTCACCGTCAACGAGGACCTGCGGCTCTATCTGATCGAGACCGCCCAGAAGGGCATGCACTGGATGCGGCTCACGGTGGACGGCACCGCGGGCCACGGCTCGATGACCAACAACGACAACGCCATCACCGAGCTGGCGGAGGCGGTCGGGCGGCTCGGGCGGCACAAGTTCCCGATCCGGGTGACCAAGACCGTACGGTCCTTCCTGGACGAGCTGTCCGACGCGCTCGGCACCCCGCTCGACCCGGACAACATGGACGAGACGCTGGCCAAGCTCGGCGGCATCGCGAAGCTCATCGGGGCGACGCTCCAGAACACCGCCGCGCCGACCATGCTCGGCGCCGGGTACAAGGTCAACGTCATTCCCGGGCAGGCGACGGCCCACGTGGACGGCCGCTTCCTGCCGGGCCTGGAGGACGAGTTCCTGGCCGACCTCGACCGCATCCTCGGCCCGAAGGTCAAGCGCGAGGACGTGCACGCGGACAAGGCCCTGGAGACGACCTTCGACGGGGCCCTGGTCGACGCCATGCAGTCGGCGCTCAAGGCGGAGGACCCGATCGCGCGCGCCGTGCCGTACTGCCTCTCCGGCGGCACCGACGCCAAGTCCTTCGACGACCTCGGCATCCGCTGCTTCGGCTTCGCGCCGCTGAAGCTGCCCCCGGAGCTGGACTTCGCCGGGATGTTCCACGGCGTGGACGAGCGGGTTCCGGTGGACGGGCTGAAGTTCGGCGTGCGGGTCCTCGACCGGTTCCTGGACGCGTGCTGAGGAGCCCTGGATGGCCTAATCGTTCACACATACTGAATGCATCACAAAGGGTGAATGCTGTCGTAGCTTGATAGCTTGATTGCTCCCTCCTCGTTACATGGGGTGTGCGGCTCGTGACCGGGCCGCGAAGCCGAAAAGGGGGCGGGACGATGAACCCCGGCCTTCGGCGACTACCGCATCGATCACGTGACGTTGAGTCACGGTCCACCGGAACGTGATCCCGGCGGTCCGGGAAGGCGCGCGACGCGCACTCCCGGACCGCCCGGGCATGGGGGTGCGGGCGCGAGATCGCCCGCACGCGTTCCGGCCGGGCCACCGGCAGGGGAGCGAAAAGTTATGCGACAGGTTGCGAAAAAGGGCCTGATCACCGTAGCGGCGGCGAGCGGCATGCTGGCCGTGACCGGAGGCTACGCACACGCGGACTCGGGGGCGAACAGCAGCACCGGGAACTCGCCCGGCGTCGTGTCGGGCAACAACATCCAGGCGCCGGTACACGTGCCGGTGAGCCTGTGCGGAAACACCGTGAACGTCCTCGGGTTCCTCAACGAGGCCCGGTGCGGCAGCGGGGCGCAGCAGGGCTCGGGCAGCTCGGCCCACTCGGGCAGCTCGGGCAGTTCGTCCAGCGGCTCCCAGGCGGGGAGCTCCTCCGCCCAGGGCAGCACCGGGAACTCGCCCGGCGTCGGCTCGGGCAACAACGTCCAGGCTCCGGTGCACGTCCCGGTCACCGTGTGCGGGAACAGCATCGGTGTGATCGCGACCGGGAACAGCGCCGGGGGCGACTGCGGCGGTGTGGTCGACGCCGTACCGGAGAACCCGGGCAACCCCGGGAACCCTGGCAACCCGGGTAACCCCGGTAACCCGGGCAACCCCGGTACGCCGGGCAACCCTGGGAACCCCGGCACCCCTGGTAACCCGGGGAACCCCGGCACCCCGGGCAACCCCGGTAACCCGGGCCAGCCCGGTACCCCCGGCAACCCCGGTCAGCCGAACAACCCGGGAGACGACACCCCCGGTAACAACGGTGACAACGGCAACAACGGTGACCACGGCAACGGACCCGGGGCGCACAGCGTCGACCCGGCCGCGCACCTCGGCGGTTCCCACCTCACGGGCAACGAGCAGCTCGCCCACACCGGTGCCGGACCGGTGGAACTGGCCATTCCGGCCGCCGCGGGCATGCTGCTCGCGGGCACGGTCCTCTACCGCCGGGCGCGCGCCGCGCGGCACTGACCTCGCCCACACCGTCTGACCTGGGCGGATCCGGTCGGATCACGGCGGGCCCCGCCTCGTGCGGGGCCCGCCGTGCGTCACCAGGTGGCGCGGAGCTGGCGGATGATTCGACGCCGCAGCCGCACTCTTCGGCTGCCGTCGGGGTTGAGTCTCAGTCGATCCAACTCCCAGTGTCCGTATTCGGCATGGTCCGTGAGCAGGCGGGTAGTGGCGTTGCGGGACACCCCGCGTGGCACATACACGTCGCAGAATTCGTATTCCGGCATCGCATCTATTGTGCGGGAACTGCCCTGGTACGGATAGCGTCTGCACTATGTCTGATGCTGCGCAGCCATCCGCTGCCGAGGTACGCGCCGCCGCTGAAGCGGTGAAAGCCGCACTGGACCGTCACCTCGACGCCGTCGAACGCCGGTCGGGGGAAGGCGACCCGGCCGTCTACGCCGCGTTCAACGAACTGGCCGCGGCAGCCGAGGTGTACGACGAGCTGCTCTACGACACCTATGACGAGGTCACGCCCTTCGAAATCCCGGGCGACGACAGCCTGCCCGCCTATGCGGGCCCCGACGAACCCAGTGCGCTCAGCGTGCTGATCCGCCGGGACTACGCGGTCGTCGAACCGCAGCGGCTGCTGTCGCAGGCCCAGCGCATCGTCGACCTGGACCCGGACCTCGACACCGGCGGCGGCCGCCTGGGCGGTGGGACGGCCGGTGCCGGGGAGAGCGTCCATGCCGCTCTCGGCGTCGTGTTCGGCGAGTTCGAGCCGGACGAGATCGCCTCCCGGCACAAGGAGTTCGGCCTGGAGGAGGGCGACTCGACCCTCTGGGTCTCGGCCCTCGAAGAGCCCGCCGAACCGGGCGAGTGGCTGTCCGCCCCGTTCGACCAGGCCGATCCCGAGCAGATCGTGTGCCGCTTCGACGTCAGCTCGGTCTTCGACGAGGAGCTGGACGACGAGGACGATCTCGAGGTGCTGGGCCCGGGGAGCTGAACCCGGCAGCACCGCCGCACCCCGGGCCCTCCGGCCGCACGCCCCCCGGCGGCCGCAGGGCCCGTCTCGCCCGTCCCGCCCCTCATCCCGTGGGCGGGGCCTGGGTCCGGAGCAGGGACCGCAGGCGGGTGGTGCGGTCCTTGAACGGGATCTCCGCGACCGCCCGGGGCAGCGCCGCCTCCGCGCCCTGCACCACGGACAGATGCCGCTCGCCCCGGCCGAAGGCGGTGTAGACCCAGGCCCGGGTCAGCCCGGGCGCCGCGTCCCCCGGCAGCACCACGACCGCGGCGGGCCAGCGCGTTCCGGCCGCCTGGTGGGCGGTGAGGGCCCAGCCGTGCCGCACCAGGTCGCCGACCCGCTCACGGGGCACCACCACCGGCGCACCCGCGCAGTCCAGCCGCAGCCCCTCGGCGTCCGCCGACACCACGGTGCCCGGAAGCGCACGGCCCGGCGCCGGGGTGTACGCCACACGGTCGCCCGGGTCGAAACCGGCGAACCGGCCGGGGCCGGGGTTCAGCCGCTCCTTCAGCGCCGCGTTGAGGGCACGCGTCCCCGCCGCGCCACCATGGCCGGGCGTGATCACCTGGGTCTGCTCCGACGGCACGCCGATCGCGCGCGGCACCGAGTCCGCGACCAGCTGCACGGTGCGGTGCACGGCCTCGCCCGGGTCGCGCACGGGGACGATCACGACCTCCTTGCCCGGCGCCTCCACCTGGTTCAGCTCGCCGATGCCGATGCCCGAGACCAGCTCGCCGATCGGCCCCGGGTCGGGCGTACGGGAGACCACCTGCGGGCAGCGGCGGGCCGCCACCAGGTCCGCGAAGACCCGGCCGGGCCCGGCCGACCACAGCACGCCCGGGTCCCCGCTCAGCACCAGCCGGGCGCCGTCCGGCAGGGACTCGACGAGCATGGCCGCCGTCTCCACGTCCAGCTGGGGCGCGTCCAGCACGGCGATCAGGTCGAGCGCCAGCGCGCCGTCCTCGTCGCGCCCCGGGCCCTCGCCGCCGGAGAGCAGCCCGGCGACGGTGACGGCCGCGTCGGCGCCGACCTCCGCGGCCAGCCGCCGCCTGCCGTCCTCGCTGTGCGCGGCGGCGCACACCCGCAGCCCCATGGACCGCGCGGCGGCGACCAGCGCGGCCGGTTCGGCGCGGGCCGCCTCGCCGCCGCTGTGCGTGACCAGGCCGTGCACCGCGACGGTACGGATCAGCTCGGCGGCGGAAGGGGACGGCGCGCCGGTGGCGGCCGCCTCCCAGTCCGGCGCGTCGTCCTCGTGCGCGTCGGCGAACGTCGTGATCAGCCGGGCGAAGCCGTCCGCCAGGCTCTCCTCGGCGAGCGCGTAGCGGTCGAGCCCCAGCAGCACCCGGACCGGCTGCTCGGCCTCCTCCTCGTCGGGTGCGGCGGGTGCGGGCGGCCGGGCGCCCGCGGGCGCCTCCAGGGCGTCCTGGAAGACCAGCACTCCGCCGCCCGCGATGGCCGCCCGCAGCGCCTCGTCCGGGTCCGGCACGGACACCTTGGCGAGCGCGGCCCGCAGCGCGGAGGACTCCAGCGCGGTGTGCCCTTCGAGGGCGGCGCGCTCCAGCAGCCAGCCGGTGAGCGCCTGCGAGCGGCGCTCGTCGTCCGGCCCGCACTCCGGTCCCAGCAGGGCGCGGGCGAACCCATCGGCCTGGTCGGGGCGCACCCCGGGGACGGCGAGCAGCTGCCAGGGGTCCTCACGCAGCGCCTCGGCGGCACGCTCGCCGAGCGTCTCGGCGACCGGTACGGCCAGCGCCTCGGGCGCGCCGCCCGCGGCCAGCACCTCCCGGACTCCGGCCACGCCCGCCGCCGCGGGACGCGCCGGTGGCGCGACGGGAGCGGGCGCGGCGGCGCGGGCCGGTTCCCGCGCGGGCGCGGCGGCCGGTTGCGGCCGGGCGGGGGCCGGTCGGGGTTCGTTGAAGAACGACGCCGCCGACCGCTCGCCGCTCTCCACGGCCCGCACGGCAGCCGCCAACGCCTCGGCAGCCGCCGACCGCCCACCCTTGCCGCCACCACCCGTCGGTGTCTGCGCGCCCGAGCCACCGGCCGACTCCGCCGCGCCCCCGGTCGCGGCGCGAGCCCCCGCACCTGGGGCGCTGGTTCCTGTCGGCTCGGCCCCGGCCTCGGGGCTATCCGGCCGCGTCCCGGAAGCGTCGCCCCCGGCCTCGGGCCGCCCGGGCTCGGCCGCGGCGCCTGCCGGAGCCGTCGTGTCGGCGGCTGCCTGCGCGTCCGCCGCAGCGGGGTGCCCCGGTGTGGCGGCCCCGGTCCCGGTCGGCTCGTCATCGGCCCCGGTCTCGGCGTGCGTATCCGCCTCGGGGGCGTAGGCCGCGGGAGCGTCGGGCCCCGTCCCGGGGGCGGAGCTCCCGGCCCCGGGCCGCCCGGGTTCTGCCGTAGCGGGCTCCGCGGCGTCCCCGTTGGCCCCGGGCCGCCCGGGGCCCTCCGGGGCGGCCGATGCCGGTGTGTCCGGCGGACCCGCTTCGCCGGGGGGCTGCCCGGCGGCCGCGTCTTCGGCGCCGGACCGCTGCGAGTCTGCCGCGGCACCCGTCGCGGCCGGTGGGTCGGCCTCGCCGCCGCCCGACTGGGCGGCCGCTGACGCGGCGTCGGGGGCCGGGGCAGCGTCCCGATCCGGCCCCGGCGCGGTGGCGTCGGGCGCCGACGGCGCCGCGGGGGTGGCGGCCGCGGCGCGGTCCGCGCTCGCGGCGGTGGCCTCCTCGGGCGGGGGGTCGCCGGCGAGGTGGTCGGTCGTCACAGCGTGCTCCAGTCCTGATCGGGATAGCGGTGCACGGGCGCCGACACGTCGTCGAGCGCCTGGCAGATCTCGTCCGGAAGACTAAGGGCCTCCACCGACAGCGCCGTGCGCAACTGCTGGGCGTTGCGGGCACCGACGATGGGCGCGGTCACGCCCGGCCGGTCGCGCACCCAGGCGAGGGCGACGTGCAGGGCGCTGGTGGCCAGGCCGTCGGCGGCTATGGCGACGGCGTCGACGATCCGGCTCGCCTCCTCGTCGAGATACGGGGCGACGAAGGCGGCGAGTTCGGAGGCGCCGCGGGAGTCGGAGGGCGTCATGTGGCGGTACTTTCCGGTGAGTACGCCACGCCCCAGCGGCGAGGACGGCAGCAGCCCGATGCCGAGGTCGAGGGCGGCCGGGAGCACCTCGCGCTCGATGCCGCGCTGGAGCAGCGAGTACTCCATCTGGGTGCTGGCGAGCCGGGTGTGGGCTCCGGAGGAGGCCAGCTGCCAGGTGGCGGCCTTGGCGAGCTGCCAGCCGCAGAAGTTGGACACGCCGACATACCGCGCCCGCCCGCTGCTCACCGCTATGTCCAGCGCCTGGAGGGTCTCCTCGAGTGGGGTGACGGGGTCGAAGGCGTGCACCTGCCACAGGTCGACGTGGTCCGTGCCGAGCCGCTCCAGCGAGGCGTCCAGGGCGGCCAGGAGATGGCCGCGGGAGCTGTCGAACCGGCGGTCCGGGTCGGGGACGCTGCCCGCCTTGGTGGCGATCTGGAGATCGCGCCGCGGTACCAGCCCTTCCAGCAGCCGCCCGAGCAGATATTCCGCCTCCCCGTCCGCGTACACATCGGCGGTGTCGACCAGGGTGCCGCCCGCCTCCCAGAACGCCTTCAGCTGGTCCGCCGCTTCGTGTTCGCCGGTGTCCCGCCCCCAGGTGAGCGTGCCGAGCCCGAGCCGGGATACGCGCAGGCCGGTGCGGCCCAGGTGCCTTAGCTCCATGTACGTCGCTCCATGAACATCGAGATTACTGGCCGGAAAGCAGACCGTGTCAGCCTGTGGATAACCCTGGATCACCCACCGGCGGACCACCCCCCGGCCTACCCGGGACCCACCCCTGACGTACCGGGGTTCCGCGCGCTAGAGTCCCCGGAACAGCGACGTTACTGATCAGTAAGAGGTGGCATGGGTATGCGGCTCGGAATCAACCTCGGCTACTGGGGCGCCGGGATGGACGCGGACAACCTCGCGGTGGCGCGCGAGGCCGACCGGCTCGGCTACTCGGTCTGCTGGGCCGCGGAGGCGTACGGATCGGATGCCGCCACCGTGCTGTCGTGGGTCGCCGCGCAGACCGAGCAGATCGACGTCGGGTCCGCCATCTTCCAGATCCCGGCCCGTACGCCCGCGATGACGGCGATGACCGCCGCCACCCTCGACTCCCTCTCCGGCGGCCGGTTCCGCCTGGGCCTCGGCGTCTCGGGACCGCAGGTCTCGGAGGGCTGGTACGGCGTGCGGTTCGACAAGCCGCTGGCCCGCACCCGCGAGTACGTGGACATCATCCGCAAGGCGATGTCGCGCGAGCGGCTGACCCACGAGGGCGCGAACTGGACCCTGCCGCTGCCCGGCGGCCCCGGCAAGCCCCTCAAGCTGACCGTGCACCCGGTGCGCGAGTACATCCCGCTCTACATCGCGGCCATCGGCCCGAAGAACCTGGAGCAGACCGGCGAGATCGCCGACGGCGCGCTGGTCATCTTCTTCGCCCCCGAGCACGCCGAGGCCACCACCCTCGGCTCGCTGCGCGCGGGCCGGGAGAAGGCGGGCAAGACCCTCGACGGCTTCGACCTGGTGCCCACCGTCCCGCTCGCGGTGGGCGAGGACGTCCGCGGCCTCGCCGACCAGTTCCGCCCGTACACCGCGCTCTACGTGGGCGGCATGGGCAGCGCCAAGCAGAACTTCTACAACAAGCTCGCGCAGCGCATGGGGTACGAGAAGGAGGCCGCCGAGATCCAGGAGAAGTACCTGTCCGGGGACAAGGAGGGCGCTGCCGCCGCCGTCCCCCACGAGCTGATCGATTCCACCACGCTGCTCGGCCCGGTCGAGCGCATCGCCGACCGGATGAAGGCGTACGCCGAGGCCGGGGTCACCACCCTGTCGCTCACCCCCGCGGGTTTCACGCTGGAGGAGCGGGTGGCCGGGCTGCGGGCCGGTGTCGAGGCGCTGGAGCGCGCCGGACTCGCGTAGCGAACGCGTATGCGGAGGTTTCCGCGGCCGTGGTGGGGGCTCGGGGGTCTTCCCCGCCACGGCCGTCACCGAGCACAACGCCTCCGGTGCGGCGGAGTTACGCGCGCGACGGGGCCCTCCGTATTCGCTCGTGATTCCCTCGTACGGATGAGCCGGACGGCCCACCTGTTGCCACTTCCGATACCGGGCATTTGACTCTTTTCCGTGTGGTGCGTGCGTGCCGTGCCCGGAGGTGGCCGTGATGCTCTCGGCGAAAAGCGTGTTCCAGGAGATCCTCGGAAACGACGAGTCGTTCCGGCTGTTCTGCTCCATCGCCGCCAGCGGCGAGGCGCAGGGCGGCTGGGAGAACGGCCGCATCGCCGCGCTCGTGCCCGACAGCCGGCGCGACCTGGCACCCAAGATCACCCGCCATGGCGCGGACGAGGACAAGCACGGCCGGATCTTCAACGCGCTGCTCCGCAAGCGCGGCCTGGAGCCGGTGGAGGCGCCGCGCGCGACGGACTACACGATGCTGCTGGAGGCCCGCGGCGTCGGCCTCGCCCACGAGAAGCTGCGCCGCGACGAGCCGCTCACCGAGCACGACATCGTCATCTACCTCGCCCACAGCCGGGTCACCGAGCAGCGCGCCGCCGCGCAGATGGCCATGTTGCGCGGCTGCTTCGGCGACCACCCGGAGGTCGGCCGGGCGGTCACGATGATCGCCAAGGACGAGGAGAACCACCTCGCCTACTGCCACGAGGAGTTGCTGCGGCTGGCCGCCGCCGGATACGGCCGGACCATCCAGCGGGCGCTGCGCGAGTGCGCGCTCGTCGAAATGGAGGTCCACCGGTGCGTCAGCCTCGCCGTGATGACGCACATGGGGCGCATCCTCGGCTGGTCCAGGGGGAAGTCAGCGGCGCTGACGGCGGGCATCAAGGCCGGGTACGGGTACGAGCGGCTGGGCGGCTGGCGCCGCATGGTGACGCTGCGGATGCCCGAGCGGCGGGACGCGCTGGGCGGCGCGGAGCCGACCACCCCCGAGGAGCCCGAGTTCGCGTGACCCCCCGCCCGTACGGCCCCGGCGGCGCGCGGCCTGTTCAGAGCCAGCCGCGGCGCTTGAACATGCGGTACAGCAGCGCGATCACTCCGGCCATCAGCCCCACCACGGCCGGATAGCCCCACGGCTGGCGCAGCTCCCACATGTGGTCGAAGTTCATGCCGTAGATACCGGCGATCAGCGTCGGCACCGCCGCCATCGCCGCCCACGCCGAGATCTTCCGCATGTCGTCGTTCTGCCGCACCCCCATCTGCGCCAGATGGGCCGAGAGGATGTCCGACAGCAGCCGGTCCAGTCCCTCCACATGCTCGTTCACCCGGGTCAGATGGTCATGGACGTCGCGGAAGAACGGCCGCGACCCCTCGTGGACGAACGGCACCCCGGCGCCCGCGAGCCGCGTCATCGGCTCCGCCAACGGGCCCGTCGCGCGGCGGAATTCGAGCACCTCGCGTTTGAAGGCGTAGATCCGGCCCGCCGTGTTCTGGCCCCCGCTGCCGTCCGGCGCGAACACCGTGGTCTCCAGCTCGTCCAGGTCCTCGTGGAGGGCGTCCGCCACGTCCAGGTAGTGGTCCACGACCGCGTCGGCGACCGCGTACATCACCGCCGTCGGCCCGTGCGCCAGCACCTCCGGGGTGTCCTCCAGCCGTTCACGCACCGCGCTCAGCGGGTTGGCCTCGCCGTGCCGCACGGTCACCACGAAGGAGTCACCGACGAACACCATCAGCTCACCGGCGGTGACGGTGCCCGCCTTCTCCTCGTACCGGACCGGCTTGAGCACCAGGAACAGCGAGTCGTCATAGACCTCCAGCTTGGGCCGCTGGTGCGCGGTCAGCGCGTCCTCCACCGCCAGCGGGTGCAGCCCGAACTCGCTGGTGACCAGCGCGAACTCCTTCTCCGTCGGCTCGTGCAGCCCGATCCAGAGGAAGGAGTCCCCGGTCGCGCGCGCCTGGTCGAGGGCGTCGGAGACGTCGGCGGGGCCCTCGGTCCGGGACCCGTCCTGGTAGATGGCACAATCTACGATCACGCGGGGCATTGTGCCTCGCCCGGGTGAGAAGCGCACAGGTGGGGGAAGCGCACAAGCCGGGCACACACCCACCCTGAGCGGGCCCGGAAGGGTCGTAGGGTGGCAGGCATGCCCACGCTGATCCTCGTCCGGCACGGCCGGTCCACCGCGAACACGGCCGGCGTCCTCGCGGGCTGGACGCCCGGTGTCGCCCTCGACGAGCGCGGCACCGCCCAGGCCGCGGAGCTGCCCGGGCGGCTGGCCCGGCTGCCGCTCGCCGCCGCCGTCACCAGCCCGCTCCAGCGCTGTCAGGAGACCCTCGCGCCGCTGCTCGCCGCCCGCCCCGACCTGCCGACGCACACCGAGGAACGGATCGGGGAGTGCCACTACGGCGACTGGTCGGGCCGCAAACTCGCCGAGCTGGCCGATGAACCGCTGATGAACATCGTCCAGCAGCACCCGTCCGCCGCCGCCTTCCCCGGCGGCGAGTCCATGCGCGCCATGCAGGCACGCGCGGTCGACGCCGTGCGCGACTGGAACGCCCGGATCGAGGGGGAGCACGGCGCCGACGCGATGTATCTGATGTGCTCGCACGGCGACGTCATCAAGGCGATCGTCGCGGACGCCCTCGGCCTCCACCTCGACCTCTTCCAGCGGATCTCCGTCGAGCCCTGCTCGGTCACCGCGATCCGCTACACCCCCACCCGGCCCTTCGTCGTACGGCTGGGGGACACCGGCGACTTCGCGGGACTCGCGCCCCGGGAGGACGCCCCCGCCGAGCGCGGCGGGGACGCGGCGGTGGGCGGCGACGCGGGGGCACCATGATCTCCGGGCGCAGTAGGGTGGTCCCGCGGCGCGGCCGCGCCGCGGCAGCCGGGACCGGGCGGCCGTGACGCCCGGCAGCCCCACCGGAACCACCAGCCCCACCAGCCAACCAGCCGACCAGTCGACGCAAATGGAGCAGGACGTTGTCCCGTCAGGTGTTCCTCTATGACCCGCCGGACCGATTCGTCGCCGGTACGGTCGGGCTGCCGGGCCGCCGTACCTTCTTCCTCCAGGCGTCCGCGGGTGGCCGGACCACCAGCGTGGCACTGGAGAAGACCCAGGTCGCGGCGCTCGCCGAGCGGATAGACGAGCTGCTCGACGAGGTGGTGCGCCGCACCGGCGGCAACGCCCCGGTACCGGCCGTCGCCCCCTCCGAACTCAGCGACACCGCGCCCCTCGACGCCCCCGTGGAAGAGGAATTCCGCGTCGGCACCATGGCCCTCGCCTGGGACGGCGAGGAACAGCGCATGATCGTGGAGGCGCAGGCGCTCGTCGAGCTGGAAGCCGAGTCCGAGGAAGACCTCGCCGAAGCCGAGGAACGGCTCCTCCAGGACGACGTGAACGGGCCGCCCATGCTGCGCGTCCGGCTCACCGGCACCCAGGCGCGGGCCTTCGCCAAGCGGGCGCTGGACGTCGTCAACGCCGGTAGGCCGCCCTGCCCGCTGTGCAGCCTGCCGCTCGACCCGGAAGGACACGTATGTCCGCGCCAGAACGGATACCGCCGCGAAGCCTGACGCCCCCGGAGCCGTCCGAGCTGCTGGCCCTGGGCGAGCTGACGGTGCGCGGCCAGGTCCGGGAGGCGTCCAACGCGGTGCTCTACTGCACGGTCGAGTACGAGGGCCACAGCGCCCCGTGCGTCTACAAGCCGGTGGCCGGGGAGCGGCCGCTGTGGGACTTCCCCGACGGCACCCTCGCCCAGCGCGAGGTCGCGGCGTACGAGATCTCCGAGGCCACCGGGTGGGGCCTGGTCCCGCCCACCGTGCTGCGCGACGGGCCGTACGGGCAGGGCATGTGCCAGCTCTGGGTCGAGGTGGCCACCGGCGACGGTGAGGCCGCGGGCGACGACTCCGACGGGGCCGACGACTCCGACGGGGCCGAGCTGCTCGCCCTCGTCGAGGGCGACGAGCCGGGCCCGGGCTGGAAGGCGGTCGGCTTCGCGGAGGTGGGGGAGGGCCGCACCGCGCTGCTGGTGCACGCCGACGACGTACGGCTGCGGCGGCTGGCCGTACTCGACGCGGTGATCAACAACGGCGACCGCAAGGGCGGCCATCTGCTGCCCGCCGCAGGGGGCCGGCTCTATGCGATTGATCACGGTGTGACCTTCAACGCCGAGGACAAGCTGCGCACCCTGCTGTGGGGATGGGCCGGGGAGCCACTGCCGGACGACGTGCTGGAGGTGCTGCGCCGACTGGCGGAGCAGCTCGCCGACGACGGCCCGCTCTGCGCCCGGCTGGCGAAGCTGATCACCGGCGCCGAGATCGAGGCGCTGCGGGACCGAGTGGCGGCGCTGGTGCGGACCGGCGTGCACCCCGCGCCCAGCGGCCAGTGGCCCGCCATTCCGTGGCCGCCGGTCTGAGCCGACGGGGACGAAGCAGGTCACGGGCGGATCCGCAAGAGCGTCCATCCGGCCAACAAACGCGCGGCAGGGGCTATCCGGTTCGTATCCGGAACTGGCATCCGGTTACGCTCATTGCATGTATGCCTGGCCCGCTTCCGAGGTTCCCGCCCTGCCTGGCAGTGGCCGCGACCTGAGGATTCACGACACCGCGACCGGGGGACCGATCACCCTCACCCCCGGCCCCGTCGCCCGCATCTACGTCTGCGGCATCACGCCGTACGACGCGACCCACATGGGTCACGCGGCGACCTACAACGCGTTCGACCTCGTTCAGCGCGTGTGGCTCGACACCAAGCGCCAGGTCCACTACGTGCAGAACGTCACCGACATCGACGATCCGCTCCTGGAGCGGGCCGTGGCGAACGGCGACGACTGGACGGCCCTCGCCGAGCGCGAGACCGCCCTCTTCCGCGAGGACATGACGGCCCTGCGGATGCTGCCCCCGCGGCATTTCATCGGTGCCGTGGAGTCGATACCGGGGATCGTGCCGCTCGTGGAGCGGCTGCGGGACGCGGGCGCGGCGTACGAGGTCGAGGGCGACATCTACTTCTCCGTGGAGTCGGACCCCGCCTTCGGCTCGGTCAGCCGCCTCGACGCCGAGGCCATGCGGCTGCTGTCCGCCGAGCGCGGCGGCGACCCGGAGCGCCCGGGCAAGAAGAACCCGCTGGACCCGATGCTGTGGGTGGCCGCCCGTGAGGGCGAACCGAGTTGGGACGGCGGCTCACTCGGCCCCGGCCGCCCCGGGTGGCACATCGAGTGCGTGGCCATCGCCCTCGACCACCTCGGCATGGGCTTCGACGTCCAGGGCGGCGGCTCCGATCTCGCCTTCCCGCACCACGAGATGGGCGCCTCGCACGCCCAGGTCCTCACCGGCGAGCGGCCGTTCGCGCAGTCGTACGTGCACGCCGGGATGGTCGCGCTGGACGGCGAGAAGATGTCCAAGTCCAAGGGCAACCTGGTCTTCGTCTCCGCGCTGCGGCGCGACGGCGTCGACCCGGCCGCCATCCGGCTCGCCCTGCTCGCCCACCACTACCGCTCCGACTGGGAGTGGACCGACGGCGTCCTGCGGGACGCGGAGGCCCGGCTCGCCCGCTGGCGCGCCGCCGTCTCGCGGCCGGACGGCCCGTCGGCGGACGCGCTGGTGGAGGAGATGCGCGAGGCGCTGGCGAACGACCTCGACTCCCCGGCGGCCCTCGCAGCCGTCGACCGCTGGGCCGCCGCCCAGTCCGCGACCGGCGGCGAGGACGAGGGCGCCCCGGGCCTGGTCTCGCGAGCGGTAGACGCCCTCCTGGGCGTAGCTCTGTAGGTAGTCCCCCCACCCGTCCCTCCCCGAAACCGGGGCTCGGCCCCGGCCCCCGCCGGGGCTGTGCCCCTGGCCCCCGCCCGGGGCCGCGCCCCTGGACTCCGCCCGGATGTCGGACACGTTGTGGGCAATCGTTCCGCGGAGGGGGCACCTCCCAGAGGTAGCTGGGGGAGGAACGGGTAGGCACAACCCGGCCACCGGGCCGCACCCGGCAGCGAAACCCCAGGGGGCACCGCCCGCTCCGCACAGCGCCGGACGGACCGAAGCACGTCGGTCCGTCCGGCGCTGTGGGTCAGGGCTCAGCCCTGGTCGTCCGGGCGATCTTCCGCGTCGCTGCTCGCACCGCTCGCGCCGCCGCTCCCGGTCTGCTCGCCGGTCCCGCCGGACTCACCGCTCCCGGAGCCGGAACCGGAGCCCGAGCCCTCGCCGCCGCCCTCGTCATCCTTCGCGGACGGCTTCCGCGGCCGCGCGTGCCCACTTCCGGGATCTCGCAGATACGGCGCGTCGGCGATCCCCCCGGTCCCCGTCTCCGTCGCATGGCTGCCCGGCGCGCCCGGCGCCCCCGGCGAGCCGTCCCGCCGCCGCAGATAGCGCTCGAATTCCCGCGCGATCGCCTCGCCCGACGCCTCCGGCAGCTCCGCCGTGTCCCGGGCCTCCTCCAACGACTGGACGTACTCGGCGACCTCGCTGTCCTCCGAGGCGAGTTGGTCCACGCCCAGCTGCCACGCGCGCGCGTCCTCGGTCAGCTCGCCGAGCGGGATGCGGACGCCGATCAGGTCCTCGAGGCGGTTCAGCAGGGCCAGGGTCGCCTTCGGGTTCGGCGGCTGGGAGACGTAGTGCGGGACGGCCGCCCAGAGGCTCACCGCGGGGACCCCGGCGTGGGTGCAGGCCTCCTGGAGGATGCCGACGATGCCCGTCGGCCCCTCGTAGCGGGTCTCCTCGAGGTCGAGGCTGCGGGCCAGGTCCGGGTCGGAGGTGACACCGCTGACCGGCACCGGCCGGGTGTGCGGGGTGTCGCCGAGCAGCGCCCCGAGGACGACGACCATCTCGACGCCCAACTCATGGGCGTAGCCGAGGATCTCGTTGCAGAACGACCGCCACCGCATGCTCGGCTCGATCCCGCGCACCAGCACCAGGTCGCGGGTCTTCTCGCCGCCCTCCGCACGGACTACGGAGAGCCGGGTGGTCGGCCAGGTGATCTTGCGGACCCCGTTGTCCAGCGCGACGGTGGGCCGGTTCACCTGGAAGTCGTAGTAGTCCTCGGCGTCGAGGGAGGCGAAGACCTCGCCCTTCCACTCCCGGTCCAGGTGCCCGACCGCGGTGGAGGCGGCGTCTCCGGCGTCGTTCCAGCCCTCGAAGGCACAGATCATGACCGGGTCGATCAGCTCGGGAACCCCCTCAAGCTCGATCACCCAGCGCCTCCTTCCGACCGGGGCGGACGGGTTGGTACCGCCTCCGGCGACAGTTCTTTTGCGTGCGCCCCAAGCCTACGGCTTCAAGGGGCCCCCGCCGCAGCCCCCGTAGGGAAACCCATCCCCATTCATCCGATCTGTTTCCCGAAAGTTGCGGCACACCTCTGGACGAGACCTCCATGTCAGCGCTATACATCGGATCATCGATAAAGGTCCGATGTTCTATCGCGCGATCGTTCAGGGAGCCCCCATTGAGTTTGCGCCCGACCGTCACCGAGCTCGAGGTCCATGACATCCGGTTTCCCACCTCGGAGCAGCTCGACGGCTCGGACGCGATGAATCCGGACCCCGACTACTCCGCTGCCTATGTGGTGCTCCGTACGGACGCCGATCACACCCCCGACGACATCGGCGGGTCCGAAGGGCACGGCTTCGTCTTCACCATCGGCCGCGGCAATGATGTGACCGCCGCCGCCATCCGCTCCCTGCGCCCGCAGGTCGTGGGCCGTCCCGTCCCGCTCACCGCGACCGGACTGGCCGAGCTGTACCGCGACCTCACCCACGATTCCCAGCTGCGCTGGCTCGGCCCGGAGAAGGGCGTCATGCATATGGCGGCCGGTGCGGTGGTGAACGCCGCCTGGGACCTCGCCGCCCGGCGGGCCGGAAAGCCGCTGTGGCAGTTCCTGGCCGACATGTCGCCCGAGGAGCTGGCCGACCTCGTCGACTACCGCTACCTCAGCGACGCCCTCACCCGCGACGAGGCCCTGGCCATCCTGCGCGCCGCCGAGCCCGGCCGCGCCGAGCGCGCCGCGCTGCTGCGCGAGCGCGGCTACCCCGCCTACACCACCTCGGCGGGCTGGCTCGGCTACTCCGACGAGAAAATGATCAAGCTGGCGCAGGAGGCGGTCGCCGAGGGCTTCGATCAGATCAAGCTCAAGGTCGGCGGCGACCTCGACGAGGACCTCAGACGGATGCGGCTGGCCCGCGAGGCGGTCGGCCCGGACGTCCGGATAGCCGTCGACGCCAACCAGCGCTGGGACGTCGCGGAGGCGCTGCGCTGGATGCGCGCCCTGGCGCCGTACGACCCGCACTGGATCGAGGAGCCGACCAGCCCGGACGACGTCCTCGGCCACGCCGCCATCCGCGCCGGACAGCCGGTCAAGGTCGCCACCGGTGAACACGTCGCCAACCGCGTCGTCTTCAAACAGATGCTTCAGGCCGAAGCCGTCGACTTCGTGCAGATCGACGCCGCGCGCGTCGCCGGGGTCAACGAGAACCTGGCGATCCTGCTGCTCGCAGCCAAGCACGGGGTGCCGGTGTGCCCGCACGCGGGCGGCGTGGGCCTGTGCGAACTGGTGCAGCACCTGGCCATGTTCGACTTCGTGGCCGTCTCGGGCAGCTGGGACGACCGGGTCATCGAGTACGTCGACCACCTCCACGAACACTTCGCCGAACCGGCCGTCGTCGAGGCGGGCCGGTACCGCGCACCGGCCGCCCCGGGCTTCTCCGCCCAGATGCTTCCCGAGTCGATCGCCGCCTACCGCTATCCGGACGGGCCCGAATGGCAAACCCGGAAACCGCACAACGCCGCACCACAGAACGCAGTACCGCAGTCCGCACGACAGGAGGAGACCTCTTGAGCCCCACCGGCGACTTCGAAGGGCTGGCCGCGCTCGTCACCGGCGGCGCCTCGGGCATCGGCGCCGCCATCGCCGCCACGCTGCGCGACCGGGGCGCACGCGTCGCCGTGCTCGACCGGGACCCGACGGGCGCCCCGCCCGGGACCCTGCCGGTCAAGACCGACGTCACCTCCGACGACGGCGTACGGACCGCGGTGGAGGCCGTGGTGGCCGAATTCGGCGCCCTGCACACCGTCGTCGGCAATGCGGGCATCGGCGCGATCGGCACCGTCGAGGACAACTCCGACGACGAATGGCACCGGCTGCTGGACGTCAACGTGCTGGGCCTGGTGCGCACCGCGCGGGCCGCGCTGCCGCATCTGCGCGCCGC
The DNA here is from genome assembly GCF_052851135.1 of Streptomyces sp. BRA346. Taxonomy (NCBI): domain Bacteria; kingdom Bacillati; phylum Actinomycetota; class Actinomycetes; order Kitasatosporales; family Streptomycetaceae; genus Streptomyces; species Streptomyces sp. BRA346. The sequence continues at coordinate 198,482 of NZ_JAIWIH010000004.1, forward strand.
CGCTGCCGACCGGCCCGGCGCCGTCTCCATCACCCACACCTGCTCGATCGCCGCCACCGCCGGACTGCCGCAGCGCGCCGCGTACAGCGCGAGCAAGGGCGCGGTGCTGTCGCTGACCCTCGCCATGGCCGCCGACCACGTACGCGAGGGCATCCGGGTCAACTGCGTCAACCCCGGCACCGTCGACACCCCGTGGGTGGGGCGGCTGCTCGGCCAGGCCGCCGACCCGGCGGCCGAGCGCGCCGCCCTGGAGGCCCGGCAGCCGACCGGGCGGCTGGTGTCCGCCGAGGAGGTCGCCGCGGCCGTCGCGTATCTGGCGAGTCCCGCCGCCGCGGCCGTCACCGGCACCGCGCTGGCCGTGGACGGCGGGATGCAGGGGCTGCGCCTGCGCCCCGCGACCTGAGCACGGCCGCGTACCGCCACACACCGTCACGCTCACCCGCACCCCATATCGACATACCGCGCGCCCCGCACCATCGCACCCCGCACCACGCACGTCGCACCATTCGACCTAGGACGGGACTCGATGACGAGACTCCGCACCACCGGAGCCGCGGCCTGCGCCGTGCTGCTCGCCGTCGCCGGGCTGGCCGGCTGCAACCGTGAGAGCAACGGCTCCGGCGGCGGCAAGGTGGGCATCGACATGCCGCGCACCGACACCGACTTCTGGAACTCCTACCAGCAGTATCTGGAGAAGGGCATCGACAAGGGCACGGTCTCCGCGCTCCCGCTGTCCAACTCGCAGAACGACATCTCCAAGCTCGTCTCCAACGTGCAGGCGTTCACCGACCAGGGCGCCAAGGCGATCGTCATGGCCCCCCAGGACACCGGGGCCGTCTCCTCCACCCTGGAGCAGCTGGAGGAGAAGAAGATCCCCGTCGTCAGCGTGGACACCCGGCCCGACTCCGGCAAGATCTACATGGTGGTGCGCGCCGACAACCGGGCGTACGGCACCAAGGCGTGCGAATATCTCGGCAAGCAGCTGGGCGGCAAGGGCCGGATCGCCGAACTCCAGGGCGACCTCAGCTCCATCAACGGCCGCGACCGGTCGCAGGCGTTCGCCTCGTGCATGAAGAAGAAGTACCCCGGCATCAAGGTGCACGAGCTGCCCACCGACTGGAAGGGCGACGTCGCCTCCGCGAAGCTCCAGAGCCTGCTGGCCCAGCACCGCAAGCTCGACGGCATCTACATGCAGGCCGGTGGCGCCTTCCTCCAGTCCACCCTGGCGCTGCTGGAGCAGAAGAAGCTGCTCAAGCCCGCGGGCTCGGCGGGCCACATCACGATCATCTCCAACGACGGCATACCGGAGGAGCTGGACGCGATCCGCGCCGGGAAGATCGACGCCACCCTTTCCCAGCCCGCCGACCTCTACGCCAAGTGGGCCCTGAACTACGCCAAGGCGGCGCTGAACGGCGAGAAGTTCAAGCCCGGACCGACCGACCACGGCTCGGAGATCGTCAAGATCGAGAACGGTCTGGAGGACCAGCTTCCGGCCCCGCTGGTCACCAAGGAGAACGTCGACGACCCGAAGCTGTGGGCCAACCAGCTCGAAAAGAAGTAGCCATGGCCAAGGCAGCGGAAGAGGCAGCACAGCCCCCCGTGGTCCGGGCGGAGGGCATCGTCAAACGCTTCGGACCGACCGTCGCCCTGGACCACGCCCACCTGTCCGTGCGCCCCGGGGAGGCGCACGCCCTCGTCGGGCGCAACGGGGCGGGCAAGTCCACGCTGGTGTCCGTCCTCACCGGCATGGAGCGCCCGGACGAGGGCGAGGTGACCTTCTCCGGCGAACCCGCCCCCGGCTACGGCGACACCGCGGCCTGGCAGCGCCGGGTCGCGTGCGTCTACCAGAAGTCGATGGTGGTCCCGCACCTGACGGTCGCCGAGAACCTCTACCTCGGCCGCTTCCAGGGCACCGGGCGCATCCGGTGGCGGGCGCTGCGCGAGGACGCCCGGGCGCTGCTGGGGGAGTACGGGGTGGACGTGGACCCCCAGACCCGGGCCAAGGACCTCGGCGTCGAACAGCGGCAGTTCGTGGAGATCGCCCGCGCGCTGTCCTTCGGCGCCCGGCTGATCATCCTCGACGAGCCCACCGCCCAGCTCGACGCGGGCGGCATCGACCGGCTCTTCACCAAGCTGCTCGAACTGCGCAGGCAGGGCGTCGCCTTCCTGTTCATCTCGCACCACCTCCAGGAGGTCTACGACCTCTGCGACACCGTCACCGTCTTCCGCGACGCCCGGCACGTGCTGACCGCCCCGGTCGCCGACCTGCCCAAGGAGGATCTCGTCGCGGCGATGACGGGCGACGGCGAGGGCGCCCCCGAGGGCGACTCCCGGGCCGCCGTCCGCGCCCCCGTCACCGTGCACGAGGCCGACCCGGGCGGCGAGCCGGTGCTGCGCACCGAAGGGCTCACCCTGGAGGACGAGTTCGCGCCGCTGGACCTGGTGGTGCGGCCGGGCGAGGTGCTGGGCCTGGCCGGGGCGACCGCCAGCGGCAACACGGCGATCGGCGAGACCCTGGTCGGCCTGCGCAAGCCGGGCGGCGGCCGGGTCTCCGTACGGGGCAGGCCGGTACGCCCCGGCAGCGTGCCGCACGCCATCGACGCGGGCATCGGCTACGTCCCGGAGGACCGCCACGACCAGGGTCTCGTCCTGGGCCGCAGCGTCGCCGAGAACGCCACGCTGACCGTCACCGACCAGCTCGGGCCGTACGGCACGGTGCTGCCCTCCCGGACCCGCGCGTTCGCCCAGCGCATGATCACCTCGCTCGACATCAAGACCGCGGGACCGTCGCAGCCCGTCTCGGGCCTGTCCGGCGGCAATCAGCAGAAGGTCGTCATCGCCCGGGCGCTGGCGCGCGAACCGAGCGTGCTGGTCGCGATCCGGCCGACCGCCGGGGTGGACGTGAAGTCCAAGGACGCCCTGCTCGGCGTCGTACGGGACGTCGCGGCGGCCGGGAGCGGCGCGCTGATCGTCTCCGACGAGCTGGACGACCTCCGGGTCTGCGACCGGGTCCTGGCCTTCTTCCACGGGCGGGTCGTCGCCGAGTTCGGCAGCGGCTGGAGCGACCGCCAGCTGGTCGCCGCGATGGAAGGCATCACGGAACCGGGCACGACGGGCACGACCAGTACACCCAGCACGGACGGCACGGCCGGGGGAACCGCAGACCGCACGGGAGGACCACAGACATGATCGGTACCGCACGGCAGCAGCCCGCCGGGGCGGTGGCGGACGGGCCGGCGGGGGCCCGGAGCCGTCCGCGGATCGACATCGCCCGCTGGCGCGATCTGTCCCTGGTCCCGGTGATCTTCGTCCTGGGCGTGATCGGCTTCATCGTCTCGCCCGCCTTCCTCACCGAGGACAACCTGATCGGCGTCGTCCAGCAGTCCACCGAGCTGGGGCTGCTGGTGCTGGGCGAGGCGCTGATCCTGATCAGCGGCCGGATGGACCTCTCCCTGGAGTCCACCATCGCCGTGGCGCCCGTGATCGCCCTCTGGCTGGTGCTGCCCTCGCACGGGGCGCGCTTCGAAGGGCTCGGGCTGCTGCCCGTATGGACCGCCATCCCGCTGTGCCTGGCGGTCGGCGCCCTGATCGGCGCGGCCAACGGCTTCCTGATGCTCAAGCTGCGCGTCAACGGCTTCATCGCGACCCTGGGCATGCTCACCATGCTGCGCGGACTCCAGGTCGGCATCGCCGAGGGCCAGTCCATCGTCAACGTCCCCGAGTCGTTCCGCTACCTCGGCAAGGCCGACTGGCTGGGCGCGCCCGCCGCCGTGTGGCTGTGCCTCGGCCTGTACGCGCTCGGCGGCCTCGCGCTCGGCTATCTGCGGCACGGCCGCGCCCTGTACGCGATCGGCGGCAATCCCGAGGCGGCACGCGCCGCCGGTATCCGCGTCGACCGCATCACCTGGATCGTGCTCGGCGCGGGCGGCTTACTGGCCGCCTTCGCCGGAATCCTCTACACCGGCCACTACGGCTCGGTCGCCGCGACCCAGGGCAACGGCTGGATCTTCCAGGTGTTCGCCGCCGCGGTCATCGGCGGCATCAGCCTCAAGGGCGGCCGCGGCACGCTCTTCGGAGCCCTCACGGGTGTGCTTACGCTGCAATTGGTCGTCAATGTGATGACCCTCGGCGGCGTTCCGCCACTGTGGAACCAGTTCATCAACGGCTCCATCATCATCGTCGCGCTGATCATCTCCCGCTACGCGAGCGGCGAGAAGCAGGACTGACACCGGGAACACAGGAACTCAGGAACAGAGGAACAGAGGCGAGGAACCATGGCGCAGGTACCACAGGGGGCGCGTGAATTGGGGCGCTCGGGCGTCCACGTACCACCCCTCGGGCTCGGCTGCGCCCCGCTGGCCAATCTGTACGCCGCGGTGCCCGAGGAACGCGCCCTGGCGACCGTCCACACCGCCCTGGACCTCGGCTGCACCTACCTCGACACCGCCCCGCACTACGGCGTCGGGCTGTCCGAGGAACGGCTGGGCCGCGCGCTCGCCGGGCGCGACCGCGGCTCGTACACGCTCTCCACCAAGGTGGGGCGGCGGCTGCGGGACCGGGCGCCCGGCGAGCCCGCCCAGCCGGACGGGTTCGCGGACACCCCCGACCGCGTCCGCGAGTGGGACTTCACCCGGGACGGCATCCGCGCCTCCCTGGAATCCTCCCTGGAACGCCTCGGGGTCGAGGCCCTCGACATCGTCTACGTCCACGATCCGGAAAACCACATCCGTGAGGTGTACGAGACGGCCTTCCCGGCGCTCGCCGAACTGCGCGACCAGAAGCTCGTCCGGGCCATCGGCTTCGGCATGAACTACAGCGACGTCCTCGCCCGCTTCGTCGCCGACCTCGATGTCGACGTCGTCCTGTGCGCCGGGCGCTGGACCCTGCTGGAGCGCACCGCCTACGACGACCTGCTGCCGGTGTGCGAGCGGCGCGGCACCTCCGTGGTGGTCGGCGGCGTCTACAACTCCGGGCTGCTCGCCGATCCCCGCCCCGGCGCCCGCTACAACTACGAGGAGGCACCCCCCGAGATCGCCGAGCGGGCCCGGCGGCTCGCCGCCGTCTGCGCCGAGTTCGGGGTGCCGCTGCGGGCCGCCGCCCTGCGCTTCCCGTTCGGCCACCCGGCCGTGGCCACGGCGGTCATCGGCGCCGCCGGGCCGGACGAAGTGCGGGACAACGCCGAGATGTTCGGCTACGACATCCCCGACGAGCTGTGGCACGCGCTGGTCGAGCGCGGCCTGCTCGACGACGACATCCCGCTGCCGGTCTGAGGAGAGTCCGTGTCCCGCCGAATCGACGCCCACCACCACCTGTGGGACCTGTCCCGCCGGCCGCAGCCGTGGATGGACGGCCCCTGGGCCGACCCCATCGCCCGCACCGTCACCACCGCGGACCTGCTGCCGCACCTGGACGCCCACGGGATCGGCGCCACCGTCGTCGTCCAGTCCAGCTCCTCGTACGACGAGACCCGCGAACTCCTCGCCCTGGCGGGCGCCTCGGACCGCATCGCGGGCGTCGTCGGCTGGGCCGACCTCACCGACCCCGACCTGCCCGCGGTGCTCGCCGCCCTGGCCGCGGGCCCCGGCGGCGACCGGCTGGTGGGCCTGCGGCACCAGGTGCAGGACGAGCCGGACCCCGACTGGCTGGGCCGCGCCGACGTACGGCGCGGCCTCGCCGACACGGCCGACGCGGGCCTCGTCTACGACCTGCTGGTCACCCCGCGCGAGCTGCCCGCCGCGATTACCGCGGTGCGGGAGCTGCCGGGGGTGCGCTTCGTCCTCGACCACGCGGCCAAGCCGCCGATCGCGAGCGGCGAGCGCGCCCCGTGGACCGGCCTCCTGACGCAACTGGCCGCCCTGCCGAACGTCGACTGCAAGCTCTCGGGGCTGGTCACCGAGGCCGACTGGGAGACCTGGAAGCCGGAACAGGTGCTTCCGTACGCCCGTCACGTACTGGAGGCGTTCGGCCCGGAGCGGGTGCTGTTCGGCTCGGACTGGCCGGTGTGCGAACTGGCCGCGACGTACGCGGACGTCGTGACCCTGGCGGACCGTGCGACGGCCGGACTGACCACCGACGAACGCATGTCGATCTTCGGCACCAACGCGGCCCGCGCATACGCCCTGGGAACCTAACGCAAGCGCCCCGCACACGGCGCCCGCCCCCTCCGCCGCCCGCGCCCTCGGCCTGGTCCCCAGCGCGTCCCGGCCCCGCTACGCGGCTGTGCCCCCGTTGAAGGCCCCCTCCAGCCCGGCAGAGCCCGGCCCAGCCTGACCCGGAGCCTGCCGACCCGGGGCGACCTGCGCGGGGGGAGCCCCGGCCGCGGCTGCTCTCGGTCCCGGGGCCCTCAGGTCGGTCCCCAGCGCGGCGTTCGGCCTGGGCGAGCCCGCCGATTTGAGCTGCCTTGCGCTGGGCTCCCGGGCCCCGCACCCTTCCGCGGCTGTCCTCCGCCCCCGCAGCCCCACGGGCTGGGGCCCAAACGCGGCTCCGCCCCGCTCCGCGGTTCCGCCTCCGTTGAGGGTCCCGCCCCCTCCGGCCCAGCTTGGCCTGGCCGAGCCCGCCGACCCGGACCTGCCTGCGCGCCCTAGCCGTGGCTGCTCTCGGCCACCCACGGCCCGCGGGCTGGGGCCCAGCGCGGCCCTGCCCCGTTACGCGGCCCCACCCCCGTTGAAGGCCCCGCATCCTCCGGCCCAGCTTGGCCTGACAGAGTCCGCCGAACCCGGGCCGACCCGTGCGGGCGCCCCGCCCCCTCTACGGCGGCTCCCCCCTGCGTCCCTCGGGTTGGGACCTGGCGCGTGGCGTTCGGCTTGGGCGAGCCCGCCGATTTGGGCTGCCTTGCGCTGGGCTCCCGGGCCCCGCACCCTTCGCGGCTGTCCTCCGCCCCCGCGGCCCGCGGGCTGGGGCCCAGCGCGGCCCTGCCCCGAGCGCGGCCCGTGCTCGGCTTCGGGCCGGGGGCTGGGGCGGACGTGCCCCACCATCCAGCCCCTCCGGCGTTTGAGGAGCGGGGGCCGGGGCGGAGCCCTGGGTTCGGGAAGGGGCGGGGTGGGGAAAGACGCCCCCGCCCCATCACAGCGTCGACCGCAACCACTGCTCCACACTCGCGACATGCACCGTCGCCCACGACCGCGCAGCCTCCGCATCCCGATCCCGCAGCGCCCCCAGAATCGCCCGGTGCTCATGGAGCGTGCGGCTGACCGCGTCCTCCTGTGTGAGACCGCGCCACACGCGGGCGCGGGTCGTGGGGCCGGAGAGCCCGTCCAGGAGGGAGCAGAGCACCGAGTTGCCCGACGCGTGGACGATGCCCCGGTGGAATTCGAGGTCGCAGGCGACCAGCTCCTCCACCGAGGGCGCCTCGCCGAGCGCGTCCAGCTGGGCCCCGAGCGCGTCCAGTTCGGCGTCGCTGATCCGGCTACAGGCCTGCGCCGTGGCCGCGGGCTCCAGGATGCGGCGCACCGCCAGGAACTCCAGCACGGTGTCGTCCCGGTGGAAGTCCACGACGAAGCTCAGCGCCTCCAGCAGCAGCTGGGGATCGAGGCTGGTGACGTACGTACCGTCGCCCTGCCGCACGTCGAGGATGCGGATCAGGGACAGCGCGCGGACGGCCTCGCGCAGCGAATTGCGGGACAGACCCAGATCCGCGGCCAGCTCGCTCTCCTTGGGAAGCCGGTCACCCGGGCGCAGCGCACCCGAGACGATCATGCCCTTGATTTTTTCGATCGCCTCGTCGGTGACCGCCATGATGGACCTCCGGGTCAAACATCCGATGTATGGGTCCATTATGGCGCGCGCGGACCGGCGGCGTCTTCCGGGGACGCCGCCGGTCCGTTTCGATCCGCTGTCGGCTGCTGCCGAGGTGGCTCAGAAGGTGAAGGGGCCCGGGGACTGGGCCGAGGTGGCGGTGCAGTTGACCGTGATCAGGCCGAAGACCACCAGCTTGAGCGACTTGGCCTCCAGCACGTCGCCCGCGGCCACGGTGCCCTTGAGCGGGCCGGTGGTCACGTCGGCGCCGGTCTTGATGGCCGGGTTGGCGTTGCCGGTGAACGTCGTGGTGCCGGAGCCGTTCTTCGACAGCGTGAGGGTGGAGCTGACCGCGCCCGCCGGAATGTCGATCGGCGCCTTGACGGCCGCCGAGGACAGGGTGATGGTCGCGGCGGTGCCGCTCTGCGTGGCGGTCAGCGTCGCCAGACCAGAACCGAAGGTTCCGCAGTCGGCCGTCAACGTCGCGGTGGTCGGGGTGACCGCGACCGCGCTCGGCGCCAGCGCGAGCGCGCCGGCGGCCAGTGCTGCTGTTCCCATTGCCGTGCCGATCCCGAGCTTGATGCGTCTCATGGGACTGCCTTCCGGAGTGGGGGAAGTGAGCGGTGGGCTGGTGGGGGGTGCGTCCGCGCTTCCTGACTGCCCGTCATGCGCGGACGGAGCTATTGATACGCGTGGCGCCGAAGAAGGCAAGAGTGATTCCGCAACTTTTTAACTCGCGAGTAAGGTCCCGCCCCGCGCGCAGCCCCGCGCACAGCCCCTCCGCACACACCGACGGCCGGGCGAGAAGAAGCGATTTCTCACCCGGCCGTCGACAGGGCCGTCGACAGAAACGTCAGCCGCGCTTGGCCAGCAGCTCCTCGACCCGCCCGCGGATGGCGTCGTCGTCCAGGCCGCGGATCGTCAGCGTGGTGCGGCGGCGCAGCACGTCGTCCGCGGTCTGCGCCCACTCGTGGTCACGGGCGTAGACGACCTGGGCCCAGATCTCCGGCGCGTCCGGGTGGATCCGCTCGGCGAGCGCCGCGTCGCCGCTCGCCAGCCGCGCGATGTCGAAGGAGAGCGAACCGTAGTGGGTCGCCAGGTGGCGCGCGGTGTCCGCGGCCATGCGCGGGCCCGGCGTACCGCCGTCCACCAGCAGCCGGTGGGCGACCGCGTGCGGATTGGCGAGGCCGGGCAGCGGCATGTGCTTGGGCAGCTGCTTGACCGGCTCCATGTCGTCCGCCAGCGGACGGCCCGGCAGCTCGGCGAGCTTGCTCATCACGGTGCGGCCGATGTGGCGGAAGGTGGTCCACTTGCCGCCCGCTATGGAGAGCATGCCGCCCTTGCCCTCGGTGACGACCGTCTCCCGCTTGGCCTTCGCGGTGTCGCCGGGGCCGCCGGGCAGCACCCGCAGCCCCGCGAACGCGTAGGTGATCAGGTCGCGGGAGAGCTGCTGGTCGCGGATGGAGAACGCGGCCTCGTCCAGGATCTGGGTGATGTCCGCGTCGTTGACCGCGACATCGGCCGGGTCGCCCTCGTACGGCTCGTCGGTGGTGCCGAGCAGCAGCATGTCCTCCCAGGGGAGGGCGAAGGTGATGCGGTACTTGTCGATGGGCGTCGCCAGCGCCGCCCGCCACGGGGAGGTGCGCTTGAGGACCAGGTGGGCGCCCTTGGAGAGCCGGATGGACGGTGCCGCGTTCGGGTCCTCCATCCGCCGCAGGTGGTCCACCCAGGGGCCGGTGGCGTTGAGCACCAGCCGGGCGTTGACGCCGAACTCGGTGCCGTCGGTGCGGTCCCTCAGCTCCGCGCCGGTGACCCGGCCGTCCGTCTTGCGCAGCCCGGTGACCTCGGCGTGGTTGAGCACGGTGGCGCCCGCGTCGACCGCCGCCCGGACCGTCATCAGGGCCATGCGGCTGTCGTTCATCTGCCCGTCGCCGTACACGGCGACCGCCCGCAGCCCCTCGGTGCGCAGCTCCGGCACGTCCCGCGCGGCCTTCTCGGCGTTGATCACATGGCCGACGCCGTCGCGGAACGCGGAGAGCGCCGAGTACGCGAAGACGCCCGCGCCCAGCTTGGCCGCGCCGTGCGGGCCGCCCTTGTAGACCGGCAGGTAGAAGGTGAGCGGGTTGGACAGGTGCGGCGCGACGCTGCGCGAGACGGCACGCCGCTCGAAGTGGTTCTCGGCGACGAGCTTGACCGCACCGGTCTGGAGGTAGCGCAGGCCGCCGTGGAGCAGCTTGGAGGAGGCGGAGGAGGTGGCGCCGGCGAAGTCGCCGGCGTCCACCATGGCCACCCGCAGTCCGGACTGCGCGGCGTGCCAGGCAGTGGTGATGCCCAGGATGCCGCCGCCGATCACCAGGAGGTCGTACGAAGCCTTGGACAGCTGTTCCCGGGTTTCGGCGCGGGTCGGGTGCGAACCGGCAGCCGGGTGCGTCCCGAGGGAAGGAACGCTCTGCAGGGGGGTCATTGAGATTACTCCTCGTCCTCGATCCAGCCCATGGTCCGCTGCACGGCCTTGAGCCAGTTCTTGTACTCGCGGTCCCGTATGTCCGCGTCCATACGGGGGGTCCACTCGGCGGCCCGGCGCCAGTTGGCGCGCAGCGCGTCGGTGTCCGGCCAGAAGCCGACGGCCAGGCCGGCGGCGTAGGCGGCGCCGAGGCAGGTGGTCTCGGCCACCATCGGGCGCACCACGGGTGCGTCGAGGGCGTCCGAGAGGGTCTGCATCAGCAGGTTGTTGGAGGTCATTCCGCCGTCGACCTTGAGCGCGGTCAGCTCGACGCCGGAGTCCTTGGTCATCGCGTCGACGATCTCGCGGGTCTGCCAGGCGGTGGCCTCCAGCACGGCCCGCGCGATGTGCGCCTTGGTGACGTAGCGGGTCAGGCCCGCGATCACGCCGCGCGCGTCGTCGCGCCAGTACGGGGCGAACAGCCCGGAGAAAGCGGGCACGAAGTACGCGCCGCCGTTGTCGTCCACCGAGCTGGCCAGGGTCTCGATCTCGGCGGCGCTGTTGATCAGCCCCATCTGGTCGCGCATCCACTGCACCAGCGAACCGGTGACCGCGATGGAGCCCTCCAGGGCGTACACCGGCTTCTGGTCGCCGATCCGGTAACCGACGGTGGTCAGCAGGCCGTTGTAGGAGTTGACCGGCTTGTCGGCGGTGTTCATCAGCAGGAAGGTGCCGGTGCCGTACGTGGACTTGGCCTCGCCCTCGGCGAAACAGGTCTGGCCGAACAGGGCCGCCTGCTGGTCGCCGAGCGCGGAGGCGACGGGCACGCCCTGGAGGACGCCCTCGGCGGTCCGCCCGTACACCTCGGCGGAGGAGCGGATCTTCGGCAGCACGGCGGCCGGGATCTCCATCGACGTCAGGATCTTCTGGTCCCAGTCGAGGGTGTGCAGGTTCATCAGCATGGTGCGGGAGGCGTTGGTGACGTCGGTGACGTGCACGCCGCCGTTGACCCCGCCGGTCAGGTTCCAGATGACCCAGGAGTCCATGGTGCCGAAGAGGATGTCGCCCGACTCGGCGCGCTCGCGCAGCCCCTCGACGTTGTCGAGCAGCCAGCGGATCTTGGGTCCGGCGAAGTAGGACGCCAGGGGGAGGCCCGTCTCGCGGCGGAAGCGGTCCTGGCCGACGTTGCGGCCCAGCTCCCGGCAGAGCGCGTCGGTGCGGGTGTCCTGCCAGACCAGCGCGTTGTGCACCGGCTCGCCGGTGTTCTTGTCCCACAGCAGGGTGGTCTCGCGCTGGTTGGTGATGCCGATCGCCTTGACGTCGGCGGAGGTGATCTCGGCCTTGGTGATCGCGCCGGTCACGACCTCCTGCACGTTCTGCCAGATCTCGGTCGCATTGTGTTCGACCCAGCCCGGCTTGGGGAAAATCTGTTCGTGCTCCTTCTGGTCGACCGAGACGATGCGCCCGTCCCGGTCGAAGACGATGCAGCGGCTGGACGTGGTGCCCTGGTCGATGGCGGCGATGAACGGACCGTGTCCGTGGGAGGAGGCGCTCGTGGTGTGGGTGTCGGTCATGGTGGGTTGCTCTCCTGCGAGTCCGAGGGGGTGGGGGCTAGGCGAAGGCGATCTCGTAGATGCCGCCGGCGATGGCTCCACCGAGGAGCGGGCCGACGACGGGGATCCAGGCGTAGCCCCAGTCCGACCCGCCCTTGTTGGGCAGCGGCAGGAGGGCGTGCACGATGCGCGGGCCCAGGTCACGTACCGGGTTGATGGCGTAGCCGGTCGGGCCGCCGAGCGAGAGGCCGATGCCGACCACGACCAGGGCGGTGATCAGGACGCCGATCACGCCCAGACCCTTGCCGTCGCCGTTCAGGCCCTGGGTGAGGATGGCGAGGACCAGCACGACGGTGGCGATGATCTCGGTGACCAGGTTCTGAGCCGTGTTCCGGATCTCCGGACCGGTGGAGAAGATCCCCAGCACCGGGCCCGCGGCGCCCGCCTGAGCGGCGTCGGCCTTCGTCGTGTCCTGGGCGCCCGGACCGCCGACCACCGCGCGGTCGGTGAGGTGCGCCTGGAAGTGGCCCACGTACGCGAACCACACCAGGACCGCGCCGATCATGGCGCCGGTGATCTGCCCGAGGAAGTAGATCGGTACGTCGCCCCACTCGGTGCCGCCCGAGATCGCGAGACCGAGCGTCACCGCCGGGTTGAGGTGCGCCCCGGAGAGCGGCGCCGAGATGTATGCGCCCGTGAGGACGGCGAAGCCCCACCCGAAGGTGATGGCCAGCCATCCCGCGTCGAACGCCTTGGATCGCTTCAAGAGAACGCCTGCGACGACACCACAGCCGAGCAGGGTGAGTACGGCGGTACCGATGGTCTCGCCGATGAAGATGTCGGAGCTGGACACCCGCGACTCCTTTGTCCTTCGTCCAGGGGAAGGCGAACCCCCGGTCCCGCCGGAGATCCGCGCCCTCATGGGAGGGCGTTGGTCGGCCCGCGGCGAGTCCACCATAGCGAATATTGTCGTCAGGTGTTCGACAATGCCGACCGATGAACGGCAGTTTTCTTCACGGCGAAGACCCCGTCAAGGGTCGTGTGGAGGAAAACTCGGGAGGATGTGAAACCGTGATGAGGGACCATAGACCTGGCCAAAGGTCCTGGTCAGGACGGGCGATCAGGCTCCCGGCCCAGGTCGGGCGCGCTCCGGTCCGGGGCCGGGGCGGCCGGGCCGGGGCGGGTCTCCGGGAGGGGCCGGGGTCAGAACCGCCCCGCGCCCAGGTCGCGGGAGACCGCCCGCGCGCAGTCCCGTACGGCGGCGATCAGCTCGGAGCGCAGCTCCCCGTCCTCACACACCCGCTCCACCGCGCCCGTGATCCCCACCGCCCCCACCGGCAGCCGCCGCCGGTCGTGCACCGGGGCCGCGACCGACGCGACGCCCTCCCAGGTCTCCTCCACGTCCGAGCCCCAGCCGCGCGCCCGGGTGAGCGCGAGGACGCCCTCGAACGCGTCCGTCTCGGTCACCGTGCGCTTGGTGAACGGCTTCCGGTCGCCCTCGGCCGCCTCGCTGTGCGCCACCGGGTCGTACGCGGACAGCACCTTGCCCAGCGCGGTGGAGTGCAGCGGCTGCATGGCGCCGACCTCCAGCACCTGACGGCTGTCGTCCGGCCGGAAGACATGGTGGACGATGAGCACGCCCTGCTGGTGCAGCACGCCGAGGTAGACGCTCTCGCCGCTGGAGCGGGCCAGGTCGTCCGTCCACACCAGGGCCCGGGCGCGCAGCTCGTGGACGTCCAGATAGCTGTTGCCCAGCCGCAGCAGCTCGGCGCCCAGCTGGTAGCGGCCCGAGTTCTCGTCCTGCTCGACGAACCCCTCCTGCTGGAGGGTGCGCAGGATGCCGTGGGCGGTCCCCTTGGCGAGCCCGAGGGTGGAGGCGATGTCGGACAGTCCCAGCCGGCGCTCGCCGCCGGCGAGCAGGCGTAGCATCGCGGCAGCGCGCTCCAACGACTGGATGTTCCGTGCCATCGCCAACCTCCTGACTGCGGTTCGACAATGCTGAACACTATCGGTCCATGCCGACTCCGCGGTACACACAGCCAAACGTAAACGATCACCAGTCCGCGGCGGCCGACCGGAGGATGTGAGTCCGGGTGCTGGGACGGCCCCCTGCCCTCTTGCCCCCGGCAGCTAGGCTGGCCTGGTGCGCCCTTGCCAAGTGAGGGCGCAAAGCCGACAGCCGTCGCACTCCAGGGAGCACATCCATGGCCTCGCACACGTCATCGTCCGCATCCGCCGCCCGAATCGACGCCCTCCGCGAGGCACTCGCCTCCCGCGTGGTGGTCGCCGACGGTGCGATGGGAACGATGCTCCAGGCGCAGGACCCCAGTCTCGACGACTTCCAGCAGCTCGAGGGCTGCAACGAGATCCTCAACATCACCCGCCCCGACATCGTCCGCTCGGTCCACGAGGCGTACTTCGCAGTGGGCGTGGACTGTGTCGAGACGAACACCTTCGGCGCCAACCACGCGGCGCTGGGCGAGTACGACATCCCCGAGCGGGTCTACGAGCTGTCCGAGGCGGGCGTCCGGATCGCCCGCGAGGTGGCCGACGAGTTCGCCGCCGACGGGCGCCACCGCTGGGTGCTCGGCTCGATGGGCCCCGGAACCAAGCTCCCCACCCTCGGCCACGCCCCGTACACCACGCTGCGCGACGCCTACCAGCAGAACGCCGAAGGCATGATCGCCGGTGGTGCGGACGCCCTCCTGGTCGAGACCACCCAGGACCTGCTCCAGACCAAGGCCGCGATCCTCGGCGCCCGCCGCGCCCTGGACGCCACCGGCGCGGGCCTCCCCATCATCTGCTCGGTCACCGTCGAGACCACCGGCACCATGCTGCTGGGCTCCGAGATCGGCGCGGCGCTGACCGCCCTGGAACCGCTCGGCATCGACATGATCGGCCTCAACTGCGCCACCGGCCCGGCCGAGATGAGCGAGCACCTGCGCTACCTCGCCCGCCACTCGCGCGTGCCGCTGTCCTGCATGCCGAACGCGGGCCTGCCGGTGCTCGGCAAGGACGGCGCCCACTACCCGCTCACCCCGTCCGAGCTGGCCGACGCCCAGGAGACCTTCGTCCGCGAGTACGGCATGTCGCTGGTCGGCGGCTGCTGCGGCACCACGCCCGAGCATCTGCGCCAGGTCGTCGAGCGGGTCCGCGACCTGACCCCGGCCACGCGCGAGCCGCGCCCCGAGCCGGGCGCCGCCTCGCTGTACCAGACGGTTCCGTTCCGTCAGGACACCTCGTACCTGGCCATCGGCGAGCGGACGAACGCCAACGGGTCGAAGAAGTTCCGCGAGGCCATGCTGGACGGCCGCTGGGACGACTGCGTGGAGATGGCCCGCGAGCAGATCCGCGAGGGCGCCCACCTGCTCGACCTGTGCGTCGACTACGTCGGCCGCGACGGCGTCGCCGACATGCGGGAGCTGGCCGGCCGCTTCGCCACCGCCTCCACCCTGCCGATCGTGCTGGACTCCACCGAGGTGGACGTCATCGAGGCAGGGCTCGAGAAGCTGGGCGGCCGCGCGGTCATCAACTCGGTCAACTACGAGGACGGCGACGGCCCCGAGTCCCGCTTCGCCAGGGTCACCCAGCTCGCCCGCGAGCACGGCGCCGCGCTGATCGCGCTGACCATCGACGAGGAGGGCCAGGCGCGCACGCCGGAGAAGAAGGTCGAGATCGCCCAGCGGATCATCGCCGACCTCACCGGCAACTGGGGCATCCGCGAGTCCGACATCCTCATCGACACCCTGACCTTCACCATCTGCACCGGGCAGGAGGAGTCCCGCAAGGACGGCATCGCCACCATCGAGGCGATCCGCGAGCTCAAGCGCCGCCACCCGGACGTGCAGACCACGCTGGGCCTGTCGAACATCTCCTTCGGCCTCAACCCGGCCGCCCGCATCCTGCTCAACTCCGTCTTCCTGGACGAGTGCGTCAAGGCCGGGCTGGACTCGGCGATCGTCCACGCGAGCAAGATCCTGCCGATCGCGCGGTTCGACGAGGAGCAGGTCACCGCTGCCCTCGACCTGATCTACGACCGCCGCGCCGAGGGCTACGACCCGCTCCAGAAGCTGATGGCGCTCTTCGAGGGCGCCACCGCCAAGTCCCTCAAGGCGGGCAAGGCCGAGGAACTGGCCGCCCTGCCCCTGGACGAGCGCCTCCAGCGGCGCATCATCGACGGCGAGCGCAACGGCCTGGAGGCCGACCTCGACGAGGCGCTCCAGGAGCGCCCGGCGCTGGAGATCGTCAACGAGACGCTGCTGGCGGGCATGAAGGTCGTCGGCGATCTGTTCGGCTCCGGCCAGATGCAGCTGCCGTTCGTCCTCCAGTCCGCCGAGGTGATGAAGACCGCGGTGGCCCACCTGGAGCCGCACATGGAGAAGTCCGACGACGAGGGCAAGGGCACCATCGTGCTCGCCACCGTCCGCGGCGACGTCCATGACATCGGCAAGAACCTCGTGGACATCATCCTGTCCAACAACGGCTACAACGTGGTCAACCTCGGCATCAAACAGCCGGTCTCCGCGATCCTGGACGCCGCCCAGGAGCACCGCGCCGACGTCATCGGCATGTCAGGGCTGCTGGTGAAGTCCACGGTGATCATGAAGGAGAACCTGGAGGAGCTGAACCAGCGCAGCCTGGCCTCCGACTACCCCGTCATCCTCGGCGGCGCCGCCCTCACCCGCGCCTACGTCGAACAGGACCTCCACGAGATCTACGAGGGCGAGGTCCGCTACGCCCGCGACGCCTTCGAGGGCCTGCGCCTCATGGACGCCCTCATCGCCGTCAAGCGCGGCGTCCCCGGCGCGGAGCTGCCCGCCCTCAAACAGCGCCGGGTGCCCAAGCGGGATACGGCCCTGAGCGACCCGGAGCCGGAGGGCCCGTCGCGCTCGGACGTCGCCACCGACAACCCGGTGCCCACCCCGCCCTTCTGGGGCACCCGCGTCGTCAAGGGTATCCAGCAGGTCGACTACGCCTCCTGGCTGGACGAGGGCGCGCTGTTCAAGGGCCAGTGGGGACTCAAGGAGGCCCGCACCGGCGACGGGCCGAGCTACGCGGAGCTGGTGGAGTCCGAGGGCCGCCCGCGGCTGCGCGGCTGGCTGGACAAGCTGCGTACGGAGAACCTGCTGGAAGCCGCCGTGGTCTACGGCTACTTCCCCTGCGTCTCCAAGGGCGACGACCTGGTCCTGCTCAACGAGGACGGCAGCGAGCGCACCCGCTTCACCTTCCCGCGCCAGCGCCGCGGCCGCCGGCTGTGCCTGGCGGACTTCTTCCGGCCCGAGGAGTCCGGCGAGACCGATGTGGTCGGCCTCCAGGTCGTCACCGTCGGCTCGAGGATCGGCGAGGCGACCGCGGACCTGTTCGCCGCCGACTCCTACCGCGACTACCTGGAGCTGCACGGGCTGTCCGTACAGCTCGCCGAGGCGCTCGCCGAGTACTGGCACGCCCGGGTCCGGTCCGAGCTGGGCTTCGCGGGGGAGGACCCCGGCGACATCGAGGACATGTTCGCGCTGAAGTACCGCGGCGCGCGCTTCTCGCTCGGCTACGGCGCCTGCCCCGACCTGGAGGACCGGGCCAAGATCGCCGAACTGCTGGAGCCGGAGCGGATCGGGGTGAAGCTCTCCGAGGAGTTCCAGCTGCACCCCGAGCAGTCGACCGACGCGATCGTCATCCATCACCCGGAGGCGAAGTACTTCAACGCCCGGTAACCGGCGGGCGCCCGACGGGAGGCGCCGCGACGCGCCGCGTCGTAAACTGGTCGATCCGGTAGAGGCCGGTCGTCTTCCACATCGTGGAAGGGGGCCGGCCTTCGTGCCCCGCATCCGGAGGTGTTTGGATGACCAGCAGCATCCCCGCCGTCGACACCCGTACGGCCGAAGGCTCCGCCCTCCAGGCGGTCCTGCTCGACATGGACGGCACCCTGGTGGACACCGAGGACATCTGGTGGGACGCGGAAGTGTCGATCTTCGCCGAGCTGGGCCACGCCCTCGCCGAGGAGTACCGCCAGGTGGTGGTCGGCGGCCCGATGACCCGCAGCGCCTCGTTCCTCATCGAGGCCACCGGCGCCGACATCGCGCTCGCCGAGCTGACCGGCCTGCTGAACAGCCGCTTCACCGAGCTGCTCGACGGCACCGTGCCCATGCTGCCCGGCGCGCGCCGGCTGCTCACCGAGCTGGGCGCGCACGGGGTGCCGACCGCCCTGGTCTCCGCCTCGCACCGCCGGGTGATGGACCGGCTGCTGCGGTCGATCGGACCTGAGAACTTCGCGCTGACGGTCGCGGGCGACGAGATCGGCCGTACCAAACCGCACCCCGACCCGTATCTGTTCGCCGCCGCGGGGCTGGCCGCCGACCCGGCACGGTGCGTGGTCATCGAGGACACGGCGACCGGGGTACGGGCCGCCGAGGCGGCCGGGTGCCGGGTGCTGGCGGTGCCCTCCCTCGTGCCGATCGAGCCCGCGGCGGGCCGCACGGTCGTCGGATCGCTGGAAGAAGTCGATCTTCCATTTCTGCGCGGGCTGGTCACAGGAATGCACTGATCGGGCACTGAGCGTATGTCTGTAAATTGCAGACTGAATAACGCGCTCCCTGTTTTTGTGCGTCGGCAGCGGCATTCCGGGCGTGATGTTTATCACTGCATATGCTGTCGACAGGTGGGGTGGGTATCTGCTGCGCGTCCTGTTTGGTGCGATGTGGGCGCGCCCTTGTGTCCGGATTGATGACATGCCGTACGAAACGCGACCGCGTTCGAATATCGGGCGGACCTTTCGCGTTATCGGTGCGTGATATCGCCTCAACTTCGTTGTGTCTGAGCATGGCTGGCGCCTCGGACTAATCTCGTCGCGAGTGGTTGATCGATCGCAGGGAGACTCCCGACAATGAAGCGCAAGTCGCTCGCGCTGCCGGCCGTGGCGGGCCTACTGACGTCAGCGCTCACCGCATGCGGTGGACCCGACGGCTCGGGCGCTGACGACGGCGCCATCGTCCTGGGGAGTACCGACCGGATCGAGGCCTCCAAGGCGGCGCCGGCCCCGCTGGACCCCGCCCAGGCATACGACTTCGCCTCCTGGAGCGTCCTCCACAACACCTTCCAGACGCTGATGCGGCTGCCCCGCTCGGGAACCGAGCCGATACCCGACGCCGCGCAGAAGTGCGGCTTCCAGGACCGGCAGAGCGAGCAGTACCGCTGCACCCTGCGCAGCGGGCTGAAGTTCTCCAACGGCCACGCGCTCACCTCCGAGGACGTCAAGTTCTCCCTCGACCGGATGCTGCGCATCAAGGACCGCAACGGCCCGGTCTCCCTGCTCTCCAACGTCGACAAGGTGGAGACCCCGACCTCCCGCGAGGTCGTCATCCACCTCCGCGCGCCCGACGCGACCTTCCCGTCCAAGCTCACCACCCCGGCCGCGGCCATCCTGGACAGCGAGGCCTACCGGGGGAACGCGCTGCGCAAGGGCTTCAGCCTCGTCGGCTCGGGCCCGTACCAGGCGAAGACCGAGGTGCGGGACGACCGGCTGGTGAAGGTGCTCTTCACCAAGAACCCGAACTACCAGGGCGATGTGAAGCCGCACAGCAACAAGGTCGAGATGCGGTTCTTCGACTCCGCACCGGCCATGGAGAAGGCGCTGACCAAGGGCGACATCGACGTGGTGCACCGCGGCTTCTCGCCCGGCCAGATCGACGAGCTCAACAAGGGCGAGGTCGAGGGCGTCCGGCTCTTCGAGTCCTCCGGCCAGGGCATCCGCTACCTCGTCTTCGACACCGACGCCCCGGTGGTCGGCACCAAGGCCGTACGGCAGGCCATCGCCCAGCTGGTGGACCGGCAGGCGCTGGTGCGCGACGTCTACAAGCGGACCGCCGAGCCCCTCTACTCGCTGATCCCGAACAACGTCACCTCGCACACCAACTCGTTCTACAACGAGTACGGCGACCCCGACCCCGACGCGGCCCGCACCGTCCTGCGCAACGCCGGGGTCAGCACCCCGGTGAAGCTGACCCTGACGTACACGACCGACCACTACGGTCCCGAGACCGCCCAGGAGTTCAAGGAGCTCCGGAGCCAGCTCAACCGCAGCGGTCTCTTCAAGGTCAAGATCAAGGGCGTCCGCTGGACCGAGTTCCGCCCCAACCTCCCCAAGCGCGCGTACGCCGCCTACGGCATGGGGTGGCTGCCGGACTTCCCGGACCCGGACAACTACGTCGCGCCCTTCCTGACCAAGGACAACTTCCTCAACTCGCCCTACCGCGACAGCGCCGTACAGGGCGAGCTGATCCCGCGGACCCGGCAGGAGAGCCAGCGCTCCCGCGCGGCCGGAGACTTCCAGACCATCCAGAACACCGTCGCCGACGATGTGCCCTATCTGCCGCTGTGGCAGGGGAACACCTATGTGGCGGCCCGAGAGAACATCACCGGGGCCGAATACGCATTCGACTCCTCGACCATGCTCCAGCTCTGGGAGCTGGGCCGGGGAGCCAACAGCTGACGCAACGCCAGACGGGGGCCGGATAACGAGACGACGAAACTGTGAGGAAACCACCCGTGAGGAAACGTGACCAGTGGCTGGCAGCTCCCCTTGGAGCGGGACTTGCCGCCGCCCTGCTCACCGGCTGTGGGAGCGAGGACGGGGACACCGCGGGCAGCGGTGAGCACATCGTCATGGGAATGTCGGACGAGGTGCTGGCAACCGACCCGGCATCCGGCTACGACCCGGGCTCCTGGCTGTTGTTCAACAACGTGTTCCAGTCGCTGCTGAGCTTCCCCAAGGGCGGCACCACCCCGCAGCCGGAGGCGGCGGAGAAGTGCGGCTTCAAGGACAACTCCAGCCAGGTCTTCACCTGCACCCTGCGGAACGACCTGAAGTTCTCCAACGGACATCCGCTGACCTCCGAGGACGTCAAGTTCTCGTTCGAGCGCACCATGCGGATCAACGACGAAAACGGCCCGGCGGTGATGCTCGCCAGCATCGGGAACATCAAGACCCCGGACGAGCGGACCGTCGTCTTCAACCTGAAGACCCCGGACGCCACCTTCCCGCAGAAGATCGCCTCCGGCGCCGGGTCCATCGTGGACCACAGCGCATACCCGGCCGACAAGCTGCGCACCGACAACAAGGCGATCGGCTCCGGCGTCTACAAGCTGGACTCCTTCAGCAAGAAGGAGGCGGACTTCTCGGTCAACGGCCAGTACAAGGGCCCCGCCGAGGCCCAGAACACCGGCATGACCCTGAAGTTCTTCGAGGGCCGCCAGGAGGAGCTGAAGGACGCCGTCCAGAACGGCGACGTGGACCTGGCCTACCGCGGGCTGGCCATGAAGGACCTGGCCGACCTCCAGGCCGAGTCCCTCAGCGGCGGCAAGAACCTCAACGTCGTCGAGGGCACCGGCGCCGAGGTCCAGCACCTGGTCTTCAACATGAAGGACCCGGTCGCCGGAAAGCTCGGCGTGCGCAAGGCCATGGCGTACCTCCTCGACCGCTCCACCCTGGTCCGGGACGTCTACAAGCGCACCGCCGAGCCGCTGTACTCGGTCGTCCCCGCCGGTATCACCGGCCACAACACCGCCTTCTTCGACAAGTACGGCGACCGGCCGCAGCCCGAGAAGGCCGAGCAGGCGCTGCGCGACGAGGGCATCACCGACAAGGTCAAGCTGACCCTGTGGGGCACCCCGATCCGCTACGGCCCCGGCACCGTGCCGGGCCTGCACGAGATCGCCAAGCAGCTCAACGCCAGCGGGCTGTTCGACGTCGACGTGAAGAGCACCGACGTCGCCACCTACGAGAAGGGCGTGGCCCAGGGGGACTACCCCGTCTACGTCAAGGGCTGGGTGCCCGACTACCCGGACCCGGACAACTTCGTCGCCCCGTTCTTCGGCGCCGGGAACGTCCTGGCCAACAACTACACCCAGGCGCAGCTCACCGGGCAGCTCATCCCGGCCACCGCGGGCCAGCCCAGCCGCGCGGCCACCGTCGGCGACTTCCAGAAGATCCAGGACCTGGTCGCCGACGACGTGCCGATGCTGCCGCTGTGGCAGGGCAAGCAGTACGCGGTGGCCCAGGAGTCCATCTCCGGGCTCCAGTGGACCCTGGACGCCTCGACGGTCTTCCGCTTCTGGGAGATCAAGAAGTCGCCCACGGACTGACGCCCGGTCCCGCCCCGGCGCGCGCCTGATGCCTACTGCGCGCCGGGGCGGACCAGCCCGCTCTCGTACGCGTACACCGCGGCCTGCACCCGGTCCCGCAGCCCCAGCTTGGTCAGCACATGGCCCACATGCGTCTTGACCGTCGTCTCGCTCACGAACAGATCCGCCGCGATCTCCGCGTTCGACAGCCCCCGGGCCACCAGCTTCAGCACCTCGACCTCGCGCTCGGTGAGCGTGTGCAGGGTGTCCGGAACCGGCTCCTCACCCGACGGCAGATGCCCCGCGTACTTGTCGAGCAGCCGTCGCGTGATGCTCGGCGCCAGCATCGCCTCGCCCGCCGCCACCACGCGGATGGCCTGCACCAGCTCGGTCGCCGGGGCGTCCTTCAGCAGAAAGCCGCTGGCCCCGGCGCGCAGCGCCTCCACCACGTACTCGTCGAGGTCGAAGGTGGTCAGCACCAGCACCTTCGCCGGGCCGTCCCGCCCGGGACCGGTGATCTGCCGGGTCGCCTCCACCCCGTCCATCCGCGGCATCCGGATGTCCATCAGCACCACGTCGGGCTGGAGCGCCCGCACCTGGTCGAGGGCCTGAAGCCCGTCCCCCGCCTCGCCGACGACCGCCAGATCCTGCTCCGCCTCCAGGATCATCCGGAATCCGGTGCGCAGCAGCGGTTGATCATCGACCAGTAGGACGCGGATCGCCACGGGATCTCCTTCGCTAGACCGCGTCCATTCTGCCGGAGCCGTGGTCCCCAGAGGGAGCAGGGGAGGGAGCAGGGGACTGAGCCGGGATCACGGGCAGCGGATACGCCGGGGGAGTGCCACCGAATTCCGGACAGTGCGCCTGGTGATCGCACCAGCCGCACAGCTTGGTCCGGCGCGGCAGGAAATCCCCCGACTCCGTCGCCAGCCGGATCGCCTCCCACAGGGCCAGCACCTTGCGCTCCACCCCGAGCAGATCCCGCTCCTCCGGGTCGTACGTCAGCACATCGCCGCTGCCCAGGTAGACCAGCTGGAGCCGGCGCGGCACCGTGCCCCGCAGCCGCCACAGCACCAGCGCGTAGAACTTCATCTGGAACAGCGCCTCGCCCGCGTAACTCGGCGCGGGCGCCTTCCCCGTCTTGTAGTCGACGATCCGCACGTCCCCGCTCGGCGCGATGTCCACCCGGTCGATGATCCCGCGCAGCGTCAGCCCCGACTCCAGCGCGGTCTCCACGAACAGCTCCCGCTCGGCGGGCTCCAGCCGGGTCGGGTCCTCCAGCGAGAACCACCCCTCCACCAGCTTCTCCGCCCCCGCCAGCCACTCGGCCAGCCGCTCCGGGGCCTCCGCGCCGTCCTCCTCCCGGAACAGCTCCGCCAGCTCCGGCCGGGCCGCCACCAGCCGCTCCCACTCGCCCGGCACCATCGCCCGGGCGCGCGGCGCGGTGCGCTCCGCCGCGGGCGCGTCGAACAGCCGCTCCAGCACCGCGTGCACCACCGTGCCGCGCGTCGCGGCGGCGCTCGGCTTCTCCGGCAGTTTGTCGATCACCCGGAAGCGGTACAGCAAGGGGCACCGCATGAAGTCGGCCGCACGGGACGGCGAGAGCGACGCGGCGCGGCCGGACTGCGGTGCCCCGTCCGCCTGTTCGGGCTGCCCTGAGGTGATTCCCATGGCGAAGACCCTACGACCCGCCACCGACAGCCGGACGCATACCATCGACGTCCGAGCCCCTCGCACTGCATGATCGTGGGGACCGTATCAAAAGAGGGTGCGACCGACGCATCCGACGAGGGGACACCGTGGACAACAGCGGGCAGCGGCAGTCCGGCGACGGGGGAGCGGACCGCACGACCGAGCCCGAGGCGGACAAGCCGCGCCGCCCACGCGAGGTGGGCGGCGGCATCCTGATGGGGCGCCCCTTCGGCGTACCCGTCTACGTCTCGCCCAGCTGGTTCCTCGTGGCCGCCCTCATCACCTGGGTCTTCGGCGGCCAGCTGGAGCGGGTGCTGCCGGAGCTGGGCGCCGCCCGCTACCTGGTGTCGCTCTTCTTCGCGGTCGCCTTCTACGCCTCCGTCCTGGTCCACGAGCTGGCCCACACCGTGGCCGCCCTGCGCTTCAAGCTGCCGGTGCGCCGGATCCAGCTCCAGTTCTTCGGCGGCGTCTCGGAGATCGAGAAGGAGTCCGAGACCCCCGGCCGGGAGTTCGTCCTCGCCTTCGTCGGCCCGCTGCTCTCTCTGGTCCTCTCCGGGGTCTTCTACCTCGGCATGCTGGTCGTGGAGCCCGACACGGTCCCCGGGGTGCTGCTCGCCGGACTGATGATCTCCAACCTCATCGTGGCCGCCTTCAACCTGCTGCCCGGCCTTCCGCTGGACGGCGGGCGGATGCTGCGCGCCGTCGTCTGGAAGATCAGCGGCAAGCCCATGGCCGGCACCGTCGCCGCCGCCTGGACCGGCCGGGCGCTCGCCGTCGCCGTCCTGGTGGGACTGCCGCTGCTCACCCAGGCGGGCGGCCTCGGCGGGGAGCCCAAGGACTTCGGCAGCGTCGACTCGCTCACCGACGCGCTGCTCGCCGCCATACTGGCCGCGATCATCTGGACCGGCGCGGGCAACAGCCTGCGCATGGCCCGGCTGCGGGAGCGCCTGCCGGACCTGCGCGCCCGCAACCTCACCCGGCGCGCCGTGCCCGTCGCGGCCGACACCCCGCTGTCCGAGGCGCTACGGCGGGCCAACGAGGCGGGGGCGCGCGCCCTGGTCGTGGTGGACGGCCACGGCGCCCCCACCGCCGTGGTGCGGGAGGCGGCCATCGTCGGCGTCCCGGAGCACCGGCGCCCCTGGGTCGCGGTCAGCGGCCTCGCCCAGGACATCAAGGACGGCATGCGGGTCTCCGCCGAGCTGACCGGCGAGGAGCTGCTGGACACCCTGCGCGCCACCCCCGCGACCGAGTACCTGGTGGTGGAGGAGACGGGCGAGATCTACGGCGTGCTCTCCACGGCCGACGTCGAGCGCGCCTTCGTCAACGCCATGGCGCGCACCCCGACGGCTTGATTCGAGGCTCGCTTGCCTCCGGGCGCTCGGGTCCCCTGCCGACGCTCCTCGACACTGCGCTCTGTCGCTCCCGACGCTTGGTCTCTCCCCAGCTACCGCTGGGAGGTGCCCCCCTTTCGGCAAGGGCGCGCCCACTGGCGCTCGCCTGCGGCCCCGGGCGGCCCCGCCCTCGGGCGCCCGCCCTCGGGCGCCCGCCCAGGCCCGCCGTGCCGGGCAGGCCCGCGCTGCCGGTAGGCTGTTCACATGTCCGAACCGACCGGTGCCGCCCGCCGTCGCGGGCCCTTCCAGGTCGGGGACCAGGTCCAGCTCACCGACCCCAAGGGACGCCACTACACGTTCACGCTCGAAGCCGGGAAGAACTTCCACACCCACAAGGGTTCCTTCCCCCATGACGAGCTGATCGGCGCCCCCGAGGGAACTGTCGTGCGCACCACGGGAAACGTCGCGTACCTCGCGCTGCGTCCCCTGCTCCCCGACTATGTCCTGTCCATGCCACGCGGTGCCGCCGTGGTCTACCCCAAGGACGCGGGGCAGATCCTGGCGATGGCCGACATCTTCCCCGGCGCACGCGTCGTCGAGGCAGGCGTCGGCTCCGGCTCGCTCTCCACCTTCCTGCTGCGGGCCATCGGCGACCAGGGCATGCTGCACTCCTACGAGCGCCGGGCCGACTTCGCCGAGATCGCCTCCCAGAACGTCGAGCGCTACTTCGGCGCCCCGCACCCCGCCTGGCGGCTGACCGTCGGCGACCTCCAGGACAACCTGTCCGACACCGACGTCGACCGCGTCATCCTGGACATGCTCGCCCCCTGGGAATGCCTGGAAGCGGTCTCCAAAGCGCTCGTGCCCGGCGGCATCCTGTGCGCCTACGTCGCCACCACCACCCAGCTGGCCCGCACCGTGGAGTCCATCCGCGAGCACGGCACCTTCAACGAGCCGTCCGCCTGGGAGACCATGGTCCGCACCTGGCACGTCGAGGGCCTCGCAGTACGCCCCGACCACCGGATGATCGGCCACACCGGCTTCCTCCTCACCGCCCGCCGCCTCGCCGACGGCGTGGAACCGCCGCTGCGCCGCCGCCGGCCCGCCAAGGGCGCGTACGGCGACGACTATCCCGGCTACGGCAGCGGGAAGGACACCGCCGCCCCGGAGGGCAAGCGCGGCGCCTCCGGCGGTCAGGACGCGGCCGACCGCGGCTGAACCCCGCCAACCACGCGGCGCGGCCACCGACTTCCCCCGTGCGGGACGGTGGCCGCGCCGGTGTGAGATGTGGCACGATGCGGAGCACCCCCTCCGCCGCAGCCATCTCATGGAGTCGTCCCGCGTGCAGCCTCTGGGCCCGGATCTCGCGCACACCCGCCCCCGCCTCGGGCACTGGATCGCGACCGCGGCCGCCGTGGCCGCCGTCGTCGCCGGAGCGTCGGCCTTCCAGCCCGCCGACGCCAAGGCCACCTCGGCCCCCACCACCCTCTCGGCGCCCAGCACCGGCGGCCTGCCCGCCGCACAGGCCCCCGACCCGCGCGCCGCGCACTACCCGATGGACTGCGGCCGGGCCCGGCCCGGCGTGGTGGACCGGGCCTCGGGAGACCTCGACGGCGACGGAAGGCCGGAAACCGTCGCCGTGGTGCGCTGCGAGACCGCGGCGGGCAACCCGCCCAGCGGCCTCTACGTGCTCGCGCAGCCGAACCGCAAGGGTGCGGCCCCCCGGATCGTGGCGACCTTCGTCGACCCGAAAGAGGGGATGAGTCTCCAGGATTTCGCGGTGCGCGGAACGAAGGTTTCGGCCACTTTGCTGGGCTACTCGTCGACGAAAGTGCCGCGCTGCTGTCCCGACCTCCAGCGCAAGGTCAACTGGCAGTGGAAGGACGGCGAGTTCGTCCTGAAGGCACTGCCCGTGCCGGGGAGTGTCTGACCGGTCACGCGGCGTTCCCCGCCGCCCCGGCCCCGAGGCCGCTACTCGGCGTCCGGGCCGTACACCTCGACCTTGTCCGCGGCACGCCGCACATGGATGCAGTCGCCCGGGCACTCCTTGGCCGAATCCACGACCTCGGTGAGCAGCGGCAGCGGCACCTTCGTGGTCGCGCCCTTGTCCTGGAGAAGCTCGTCGTCGGCGCTCTTGACGTAGGCTAGACCGTCGATGTCGAGTTCGAAGACCTCGGGCGCGTACTGGGCACAGATCCCGTCCCCCGTGCACAGGTCCTGGTCAATCCAGACTTCAAGATCGCCGAGCTCCTCGTTCCGCACGGTGCGTCGCCTGCCGTTCCCTCGATACGCGATTCAACATTGACTAAATATCGCCAGCCCTGGCGGGTGTTGACCGGGTCGACGATACAACCGCTCGCTTTCCGATGTTGTTGGGTGGGTATTCACCTGGCGTGAGGGAGTGCGCAAGGGTGAAGATCGGACACACGCCGACCGGGTTTGTGATCTAGGGGTTTCAACCCGCACCGGCCCAGGTAGGGTCAGGAAGCGTCCAGCTCCCCTTGGAGGAGGTGAGGACCGTGGCAGCCCACGACGACGACATCAACCGCGGCATCCGGCCGGGGCGGGGGTCTGACGACCCCGCCGGTCAGGTTGCCTATCTCGAGCAGGAAATCGCCGTCCTGCGCCGCAAGCTCGCCGACTCTCCGCGTCACACGAGGATTCTCGAAGAGCGGATCGTCGAGCTGCAGACCAACCTGGCGGGAGTCTCCGCCCAGAACGAGCGGCTCGCGAACACCCTCCGTGAGGCCCGCGACCAGATCGTGGCCCTCAAGGAGGAGGTCGACCGGCTCGCCCAGCCGCCGGCCGGTTTCGGTGCCTTTCTGCAGGCGAACGAGGACGGCACAGCCGACATCTTCACCGGAGGCCGTAAACTCCGCGTGAATGTCAGCCCAAGCGTCGAGCTCGATGACCTCCAGCGGGGCCAGGAGGTCATGCTCAACGAGGCGCTCAACGTGGTCGAGGCCATGGAGTTCGAGCGCGCCGGGGACATCGTCACCCTCAAGGAGGTCCTTGAGGACGGCGAGCGGGCCCTGGTGATCGGGCACACCGACGAGGAGCGCGTGGTGCGGCTCGCCGAGCCGCTGCTGGAAACCACCATCCGCCCCGGTGACGCCCTACTGCTGGAGCCCCGGTCCGGCTACGTCTACGAGGTCGTGCCGAAGAGCGAGGTCGAGGAACTCGTCCTCGAAGAGGTTCCGGACATCGACTACACCAAGATCGGCGGCCTGGGAAACCAGATCGAACTGATCCGGGACGCGGTCGAGCTCCCCTACCTCTACCCCGACCTGTTCAAGGAGCACGAACTGCGGCCGCCCAAGGGCGTGCTGCTGTACGGCCCGCCCGGCTGCGGCAAGACGCTGATCGCGAAGGCCGTCGCCAACTCCCTTGCCAAGAAGGTCGCCGAAGTCACCGGCAAGCCCGCGGGGAAGAGCTTCTTCCTCAACATCAAGGGCCCCGAGCTGCTGAACAAGTACGTCGGTGAGACGGAGCGGCACATCCGGCTGGTCTTCCAGCGCGCCCGCGAGAAGGCCAGCGAGGGCACGCCGGTCATCGTCTTCTTCGACGAGATGGACTCCCTGTTCCGCACCCGCGGCTCCGGAGTCAGCTCGGACGTGGAGAACACCATCGTCCCGCAGCTGCTCTCCGAGATCGACGGTGTCGAGGGCCTGGAGAACGTCATCGTCATCGGCGCCTCGAACCGCGAGGACATGATCGACCCGGCCATCCTGCGCCCCGGCCGTCTCGACGTGAAGATCAAGATCGAGCGTCCGGACGCAGAGGCCGCCAAGGACATCTTCTCGAAGTACCTGACCGCCACCCTGCCGGTCCACACGGACGACCTCGCCGAGCACGGCGGGTCCCCCAAGGCCGCTATCGCCGGCATGATTCAGTCGGTCGTCGAGCAGATGTACGCGGAATCCGAGGAGAATCGCTTCCTGGAGGTCACTTACGCCAATGGTGACAAGGAAGTCCTCTACTTCAAGGACTTCAACTCCGGCGCCATGATCCAGAACATTGTGGACCGGGCGAAGAAGATGGCCATCAAGGCATTCCTCGACCACAACCAGAAGGGCCTTCGGGTCTCCCATCTGCTCGCCGCCTGTGTGGACGAGTTCAAGGAGAACGAGGACCTGCCGAACACCACGAACCCGGACGACTGGGCCCGCATCTCCGGTAAGAAGGGTGAGCGGATCGTCTTCATCCGCACCCTGGTCACCGGAAAGCAGGGCGCGGACACCGGACGCTCCATCGACACGGTGGCCAACACCGGTCAGTACCTGTAACACCGCTGTCCGGCTGCGGATGTCCTGGACGGGGCATCCGCAGCCGGATGCGCTTTTCGGACGGCATTCATCGTATGAGTCCTACGAGCCCCACCGGAGCAATGACTGTCATGATCTCCGCAGCACCGCACAGCCGTATCCGGCTCGCCGGTACCGCCGCGGCCCCGCGGCGCGGCGGCCCGGAGGCCGGTTGCGGACCGGAAGCGCAGCGGTACTTCAGCGCCGGCCCCGGCCTGGGGCCGCGCCGGGCAAGGAGGGCCGCATGACCGTACGGCGCGTAATGGGAATCGAGACGGAGTACGGGATCTCCGTCCCGGGACACCCTAACGCCAATGCCATGCTCACCTCATCCCAGGTCGTCAACGCCTACGCGGCGGCGATGCACCGGGCGCGCCGCGCCCGCTGGGACTTCGAGGAGGAGAACCCGCTGCGGGACGCCCGCGGCTTCGACCTCGCACGTGAGTCCGCGGACGCCAGCCAGCTCACGGACGAGGACATCGGCCTGGCCAACGTCATCCTCACCAACGGTGCGCGGCTCTACGTCGACCACGCGCACCCCGAGTACTCCGCGCCCGAGGTCACCAACCCGCGGGACGCGGTGCTCTGGGACAAGGCGGGCGAGCGCATCATGGCCGAGGCCGCCATGCGCGCCGCCGAGCTGCCCGGCGCCCAGCCGATCCACCTGTACAAGAACAACACCGACAACAAGGGCGCGTCCTACGGCACGCACGAGAACTACCTGATGAAGCGGGAGACCCCCTTCTCGGACATCGTGCGCCACCTGACGCCGTTCTTCGTCTCCCGCCAGGTCGTCACGGGCGCCGGGCGCGTCGGCATCGGCCAGGACGGGCACGAGCACGGCTTCCAGATCAGTCAGCGGGCCGACTACTTCGAGGTCGAGGTGGGCCTGGAGACCACCCTCAAGCGGCCCATCATCAATACCCGGGACGAGCCGCACGCAGACGCCGAGAAGTACCGCCGGCTCCATGTGATCATCGGCGACGCCAACCTCTCCGAGCTGTCGACCTACCTCAAGCTCGGCACCACCGCGCTGGTGCTGTCGATGATCGAGGACGGCTTCATCGCCGTGGATCTCGCGGTGGACCAGCCGGTCCGCACGCTGCACCAGGTCTCGCACGACCCGACGCTCCAGCGTCTGATCACGCTGCGCAGCGGCCGTACGCTGACCGCCGTACAACTCCAGATGGAGTACTTCGAGCTGGCCCGCAAGTACGTCGAGGACCGCTTCGGCGCGGACGCCGACGACCAGACCCGGGACGTGCTGACCCGCTGGGAGGACGTGCTCAACCGGCTGGAGCGCGATCCGATGTCCCTGTCCGGCGAGCTGGACTGGGTGGCCAAGCGCGAGCTGCTGGAGGGCTACCGCAAGCGCGACACCCTGGAGTGGGACGCCGCCCGGCTCCACCTGGTGGACCTCCAGTACGCCGACGTACGGCCCGAGAAGGGTTTGTACAACCGGCTGGCGGCGCGCGGCAAGATGAAGCGGCTGCTGGACGACGCCGACGTGGCACGGGCCCAGAACAAGCCTCCGGAGGACACCCGCGCCTACTTCCGCGGCCGCTGCCTGGAGCAGTACGCGGACGACGTGGCCGCGGCCTCCTGGGACTCGGTGATCTTCGACCTCCCGGGTCGTGACTCTCTGCAACGGGTCCCCACGCTGGAGCCCCTCCGGGGCACCCGCAACCACGTCAAGGAACTACTGGACCGGTGCCGCACGGCCGAGGACCTGGTGCGGGTGCTGTCCGGAGGCTGAAATGGCCTCCGACCGGGAATCATCGTGGTGGCCTCCACGCTTTGTACCGAGTAGGAGGCCGATGTCGGACCCTGCTTGTAGGGTCTGATCTTGAGACCGATCGAATCAGCGGGCGAACCGAGCGGGGTGAGGGACATGGCGACCAAGGACACCGGCGGCGGTCAGCAGAAGGCGTCGCGCACGACCGAGGAGGTCGAGGAGCAGGCGCAGGACGCACAGGCCGCGGAGGATCTCAAGGAGCGGCAGGAAAAGCTCTCGGACGACGTCGATTCCGTGCTGGATGAAATCGACGATGTCTTGGAAGAGAACGCCGAGGACTTCGTGAGGTCCTTCGTTCAGAAGGGTGGCGAGTGATTTTGCCTTCGATTGCAAGGTGAGATCGAGGGTCGCTCGGGGTGAACGAAAAGACGAAAGCGAGGCGCTGTTCGCGTTGCAAGCAGGACCTGCCGCGGACTGCCTTCGCAAGCAACAAGTCGATGTCCGATGGTCTCCAGGCGTACTGCCGGGAGTGCTCCGCTGAGTACTACCGGCGACGCCAGGAGGCCAAGGGGAAGAGGGTCCGGGAGAAGGTGCCGGTCCCGCCGGGACACAAGCGGTGTCCGCAGTGCGAAGAGGTGAAGCCGCACTCCGAATGGGAGCGCAACAAGTCCTCGTCGGACGGCTGGGCGAGCTATTGCCGTGAGTGCAGGGCCGAGCGGAACCGGGTCAGCTATTTCAAGCGCAAGTACGGGATAACGGAAGCCGAGCGTGACGGAATGATCACATCCCAGATGGGCATGTGCACGATCTGTCTGCTCGCCCCGGCGGCCCATGTGGATCACTGCCACGAGACGGGTAGGGTCCGTGGCGTACTCTGCTTCAACTGCAATTCGGCCATCGGCAAGTTGGGAGATGATCCCGATACCGTCCGTCGTGCCGCCGCATATCTGGAAGGAAACGTGTGGAAGCCAACACTCGTAGCACCGGGCGTCTACCAGCTGCCTTCCTGACGCCAGGCTCATCCTCCTTCATGGACTTCCTCGGCGCCCACCAGCCCGAGCTGCTTCCGGGGAGCCGCCCGCTTCCCCCGGTGCAGGGTGCCATCGAGGCACCGCATGGCACGACGATCGTGGCGACGACGTTCGCAGGCGGGGTCGCGCTCGCCGGTGACCGCCGCGCGACCATGGGGAACGTCATCGCGCAGCGCGACATCGAGAAGGTCTTCCCGGTGGACGAGTACTCGGCCGTCGGTATCGCGGGCACGGCCGGTATCGCCGTGGAGATGGTCAAGCTGTTCCAGCTGGAGCTGGAGCACTTCGAGAAGGTCGAGGGCACCGTCCTCTCGCTGGAGGGCAAGGCCAACCGGCTGTCGACCATGATCCGCGGCAATCTCGGCATGGCGATGCAGGGGCTCGCCGTCCTTCCGCTCTTCGCGGGCTATGACGTCGACCGTCGGAAGGGCCGCATCTTCTCCTACGACGTGACCGGCGGGCGCTCGGAGGAGCGCGGCTTCGCGGCCATCGGCTCCGGCTCGCCGTTCGCGCGCGGTGCGCTCAAGAAGCTCTACCGCGAGGACCTGACGGAGGAGCAGGCCGCCACCGCCGTCATCCAGGCGCTGTACGACGCCGCGGACGACGACTCGGCGACCGGTGGCCCCGATCTGGCCCGGCGCATTTATCCCATCGTCATGGTCATCACCGACGACGGTTTCAAGAAGTTCTCCGAGGACGAGGTGGCCGACATCGTCCGCGCCATCCACGAGCGGCGGCTCGAGGAGCCGGACGGGCCGCGCGCCGCCCTGCTCTGAGGGGACGGTCGACCTGGAATGCATTCGCCAATGACAGAAAAGGACGGGTAGCCGGTGACGACGCCGTTCTATGTATCGCCCCAGCAGGCCATGGCCGACCGCGCGGAATACGCCCGCAAGGGCATCGCGCGTGGCCGCAGCGTGGTAGTGCTTCAGTTTTCCGACGGCATCCTCTTCGTCGCCGAGAATCCGTCCCGCGCCCTGCACAAGGTCAGCGAGATCTACGACCGGATCGCCTTCGCGGCGGTCGGCAAGTACAACGAATTCGAGAATCTGCGCATCGGCGGCGTCCGCTACGCCGATTTGCGTGGCTATACTTATGACCGCGACGATGTCACCGCCCGCGGGCTCGCCAACGTCTACGCACAGACACTGGGCACGATCTTCTCCAGCGCCGCCGAGAAGCCGTACGAGGTCGAGCTGATCGTCGCCGAGGTCGGGGAAGGCCCGGCCGAGGACCAGATCTACCGGCTGCCGCACGACGGCTCCATCGTGGACGAGCACGGCTCGGTCGCCGTCGGTGGCAACGCCGACCAGATCAGCAGCTATCTCGACCAGCGCCACCGGGACGGCATGACGCTGGCCGAGGCCCTCAAGCTGGCCGTCGACTCGCTGGCCCGGGACAACAACGGCGGCGAGCGCAGCCTCACCGCCGAGCAGCTGGAGGTCGCGGTCCTGGACCGCAAGCGGCCCCAGGCCCGGAAGTTCAAGCGCGTCCTGGGCCGTCAGCTGGCCCGTCTCCTGGAGGGTTCCGGCGCCGCGTCGGAGTCCGGCGAGGACACGGAGGAGTCCGCGTCGGAGTCCGGTGAGTCCGGTGAGTCCGGCGAGTCGTCGGAGAGCACCGAGTAGGCACCGCCCCGTCGTGATGAGCCCCGGCCGGTCTGCGGCCGGGGCTCGGGCGTCGGCGCCTCATCCGTCCGAGGGCCGGGGGAGGGCGCTGGAGTCCCGTACGACCAGTTCCACGGGCAGCGTCGTGTCCCCGGCCGGTTTCCCGTCCAGGGCCGCCATCAGCGCCCGCATGCCCTCCGCGCCGACCGCCTGGGCGGGCAGCCGTACGGTGGTCAGCTCCGGGTCGACCGCCGTGGCCAGCGCCAGGTCGTCGACGCCGGTGACCGACACGTCCTCCGGCACCCGCAGCCCCAGCCGCCGGGCGGCCTTGCACGCGCCCGCGGCGAGGATGTCGTCGTCGCACATCAGCGCCGTGGGCCGGGGGCCGGGGCCGCCGAGCGCCCGTAGCGCCGCCTGCCGCCCCTCCTCGACGCTCAGCGCCGCGTGTTCGGTGGTCAGCACGGTGCCGGGCACCGCGCGCACCGCCCCGGCCAGGGCCCGGGCGCGCACCCGGAACGTCCAGGAGTCCACCGCCGCCGCCACATGGACGATCCGGCGGTGCCCCAGGCCCAGCAGGTGCTCCGCGGCCTGCCGCATGCCGTCGCCGATGTCCAGGTTGACGGTGGAGGCGGCGGCCGGGTCGTCGGGGTCGCTGTCGAGCATCACCAGCGGCAGCCCGCCCCCGCGTACCGCGGCCAGCGCGTCGGCGGCCATCGAGGAGGCGATCACGCCGTCGAGCGAGGCCCGGGCGGAGTCGAAGGGGTCCCGGGCGGGGCCGACGCCCTCGGGGGAGGGGTAGAGCACCACGCCGAAGCCGTGGTCGGCGGCGACGCGGGCGGCGCCGGTGTAGACGTGGGCGAAGAACTCGTTGGTGAGGGCCGGGACGACGAGCAGCACGGTCCGGGTGCGGCCCAGCCGCAGGCTGCGCGCCGCCAGGTTCGGCCGGTAGCCCAGTTCGCGCGCCGCGGCCCGTACGGCGTCCGCGGTGCGCTCCGACACCCGTCCGCGCCACTTGTCGCCGAGCACGAGGGAGACGGTCGCCTGGGACACTCCGGCGCGCCGCGCCACGTCCCGGCTGGTGACCCGTGCCGCGGCTGCGGACGGTCCGGTCCCGTGTGCCACTTCGCCTCCGCTGCGTCCGTCCCTGCACCTGTGTTCGCCTGCCACGGGTGGACCCGGGGCAGGCCGCCATGGTACGTATAACGACGCGTCGTTATACGTAAAACTTGATCCATCACCCATCAGCACATGACCCACTCAGCACATGACCCACGAGGAGGGGCAGCATGGCGGCCGGTTACGGGGAACTGCTGCGCACTCGCCATGCGGCACGGCTGCTCACGGGCACGCTGATCGGGCGGCTGCCGAACGCCACCGCCGCGCTCGCCGTGGTGCTCTTCGCCCGCGCCGAGGGCGGGAGCTACGCGCTCGCCGGGGCGCTCTCGGCCGTGTACGGGGTGGCCAACGCCATCGGGCAGCCGCTGCTGGGCCGGGCGGTGGACCGCTGGGGACAGCCGCGGGTGATGCTCCCGGCCGCCGTGGTGTCCGCGCTCGGGATGGCGCTGTTCGCCGTGGTGGGCCTCGATCCGCAGCCGGTGGCGTACGCCGCGATGCTCGTCGCGGGGCTGTTCACGCCGCCGCTGGAGGGCGGGCTGCGGGCCCTGTGGCCGGACGTCCTGCGCCGCTCCGACCAGGTGCACGCGGCGTACGCGCTGGACGCCGTGGCGCAGGAGGTGATGTTCGCGGTCGGCCCGCTGCTGGTCACCCTGCTGGTCGCCGGATGGTCGACGGCGGCCGCGCTGCTGGTCATCAACGCGGCCGGGGTCCTGGGCGCGCTGTCCGTCGTGGTGTCGCCGCCGTCCCGGCGGTGGCGCTCCGCGCCGCGCGAGGCGCACTGGCTGGGGGCGCTGCGGTCGTCCGGGATGCTGGTGCTGATCGGCTCGTTCTTCTTCGTCGGCACCGCGCTCGGCGCGATCGCCGTGGCCGCCGTCGCGTACGCCGACGAGCACGGCGGCGGCCTGGTCTCCAGCTATCTGCTCTCCGCGCTCGGCGCGGGCGCGCTGGTCGGCGGCGTGGTCTACGGAGCCCGCCCGTGGGCCGGTCCGCCCGAGCGGCGGCTGCGGCTGCTGGTGGCCGCCCTCGCGGCCGGCTATCTGCCGCTCGTCCTGGTGCCGGGCGTCCCCGCGATGACGGCCCTCGCGGGCGTGGCGGGGGTGTTCCTGGCCCCGGCGCTCGCGTGCGCCTTCGTCGTCATCGACCGGCACGCCCCGGCCGGGACGGTCACCGAGGCGTTCTCGTGGCTGGTGACCACCTTCGGGGTGGGCAGCTCGGTCGGCGCGGCCGCCGCCGGACCCGCCGTGGAGCTGGGCGGCGTGGCCCTGGGATTCGCCGTCCCGGGGGCCGCCGGAGTGGCCGCGCTGGTGGTGCTGCTGGCGGCCCGGAGGTACCTGGGGGAGGCTCCGCGGCGAACGCCGGATGGAGTCCGTCAGGAAAATGATCGCAGCCATGCCGCCGAACCCGGTTTCAGAGCAGGCCATCAGGCGTAATGTTCAGGCATGGACCGCCGCATTTTCGGGCTGGAGAACGAGTACGGCGTCACGTGCACATTCAGGGGACAGCGCCGGTTGTCTCCTGACGAAGTGGCGCGGTACCTCTTCCGCCGTGTCGTCTCGTGGGGCCGTAGCAGCAATGTCTTCCTGCGCAACGGCGCCCGCCTCTATCTCGACGTGGGCTCGCACCCGGAATATGCCACACCCGAGTGCGACAACGTGACCGAGCTGGTCACCCATGACAAGTCCGGCGAGCGCATTCTCGAGGGTCTGCTCGTCGATGCCGAGCGCCGCCTGCACGAGGAGGGAATCGCGGGCGACGTCTATCTCTTCAAGAACAACACCGACTCGGCCGGCAACTCCTACGGCTGCCACGAGAACTATCTGGTGGCCCGGCACGGGGAGTTCTCCCGGCTCGCCGACATTCTCATCCCGTTCCTGGTGACGCGGCAGCTCCTGTGCGGGGCGGGCAAGGTGCTCCAGACCCCGCGTGGCGCGGTCTACTGCGTCAGCCAGCGTGCCGAGCACATCTGGGAGGGCGTCAGCTCGGCGACGACCCGCTCCCGGCCGATCATCAACACCCGCGACGAGCCGCACGCCGATGCCGAGCGCTACCGGCGGCTGCACGTCATCGTGGGCGACTCCAACATGTCCGAGACCACGATGCTGCTCAAGGTCGGCGCCACCGACCTGGTGCTCCGCATGATCGAGGCGGGCACGGTGATGCGCGACCTGACCCTGGAGAACCCGATCCGGGCGATCCGCGAGGTCAGTCACGACATCACCGGGCAGCGCAAGGTGCGGCTCGCCAGCGGGCGCGAGGCGTCCGCCCTGGAGGTGCAGCAGGAGTACTACGAGAAGGCCGTCGACTTCTGTGAGCGCCGGGGCATCCGCACCGGCACCGTCGAGCGGGTGCTGGAGCTGTGGGGCCGCACCCTGGAGGCGGTCCGTACCGAGGAGCTGGACCGGATCGCCACCGAGATCGACTGGGTGATGAAGTACAAGCTCATCGAGCGGTACCGCGCGAAGAACAACATCACGATGTCCCATCCGCGGATCGCCCAGATGGACCTCGCCTACCACGACATCCACCGCCGCCGGGGCCTGTACTACCTGCTGGAGAAGCGCGGTCAGGCGGCCCGGGTGTGCAATGACCTGAAGATTTTCGAGGGCAAGTCGGTGCCCCCGCAGACGACCCGCGCCCGGCTGCGCGGGGACTTCATCCGCCGTGCCCAGGAGCAGCGCCGCGACTTCACCGTGGACTGGGTGCACCTCAAGCTCAATGACCAGGCGCAGCGCACGGTGCTGTGCAAGGACCCGTTCCGTTCGGTCGATGACCGGGTGGAGAAACTCATCGCCGGTATGTAGGCGGTCGCTGAGTCGGCGTACGGCTTATGTATGACGCGGGCCCCGTGCGTTTCTCGGACGGGGCCCGCGTCACGCCGTAAAGTGGCGCGCATTGGCCATCGCAAGATCTACCTAAACGAGGACTCCGTGCGCCGACGCTCCGTACTCCTTGCCGTGCCCGCGGGCCTGCTCACGCTCGCGGGCTGCGGTGACGACAAGTCAGGATCCGACAAGGCCAAGCCCTCCCAGGAGCCGACCGGGCAGTCACCCTCACCGGCCCCCACCGGGAAGATCGTGAGCGGGCCGGTTCCGGAGATCACCGGTGGCAAGAAGTTCGGTGAGAAGCCGAAGGTCGCCAAGGGCAGCGGGAAGCCGTCCTCCGACCTCGCGGTCAAGACGGTGATCAAGGGGGACGGGGCGAAGACGGCCAAGGGCGACTACGTCCAGGTGAACTACCTCGCCCAGATCTGGAACACCGGCAAGGTCGTGGACAACACCTACGACAAGAAGCAGACGGCCGCCTTCCCCGTGGGCAAGGGCCAGGTGCTGCCGGGCTGGGACCAGGGGCTGGTGGGCCGCTCCGTCGGGAGCCGGCTGGAGCTGGCCGTTCCGCCGGCGTACGCGTACGGCAAGCAGGGCCAGCCGCAGGCGGGCATCAAGGGCACGGACACCCTGGTGTTCGTCATCGACATCGAGGGCGCTTTCAACGCCAAGAGCTCCGCCAAGGGCAAGAAGGTGGCGCAGAGCAACTTCGACCTGCCCAAGGTGTCCGACAACACCGACGGCAAGGCCCCCACCATCACCGTCCCCAAGAAGGATGCGCCGAAGAAGCTCGTCTCCGAGTACGTCATCGAGGGCGACGGCCCCGAGGTCACGGCGAAGGACGCGCTGCTGGTGCAGTACAAGGGCGTGCTGTGGGACGGCGGCAAGGAGTTCGACTCCACCTACAAGCGCGGCGAGCTGGCCCAGTTCTCCCTCCAGCAGGTCGTCAAGGGCTGGTCGCAGGGGCTGACGGGCAAGAAGGCCGGCAGCCGGGTGCTGATCGTCGTACCGCCGGACCTGGGCTACGGGAAGAAGGCCCAGAAGGGCATCCCCGCCAATTCCACCCTGGTCTTCACCGTCGACATCCTGGCCGTTCTGTAGTTCTGCCGTTCTGTAGGGTGTGCGGGTTGCCCACAACGTAACGAGGAGCAATTTCGTGAGCATCGACAAGCCCGAGGTCGACTTCCCGGGCGGCGAGCCGCCCAAGGATCTGGAGATCAAGGACATCTGGGAGGGCGACGGGCCCGCCGCCAAGGCCGGCGACAACATCGCCGTCCACTACGTCGGCGTGGCCTTCTCCACCGGCGAGGAGTTCGACGCGAGCTACAACCGCGGTACCCCGCTGCGCATCCAGCTCGGTGTCGGCCAGGTCATCTCCGGCTGGGACACGGGCCTCCAGGGCATGAAGGTCGGCGGACGCCGCCAGCTGATCATCCCGCCGCACCTGGCTTACGGCGACCGTGGCGCCGGCGGCGGCCGGATCAAGCCGGGTGAGTCGCTGATCTTCGTGTGCGACCTGGTCTCCGTCTGAGACCTTCCGCGGAGGTGTGAAAGCCGGAGCCGAGGTCTTCCCGCCGGTGGGCGGGGGCCTCGGCTTTTGCGGTGCGTGCCCGGAGCGGTACGGTCACGGTCGTAAGGTCAAGAAGAAAGGGCGTCGATGGCGATTGCCAAGGCCGAGCGGCTGATGAATCTGGCGCTGTGCCTGCTGGGAACCCGGCGTCCGCTGACCAAACGGGAGTTGCGGGGCTCCATAGAGGCGTACCTGGAGTCCACGAGCGGGGCCACCGCCGCGGGCGACGAGGCGTTCAACCGCATGTTCGAGCGCGACAAGGACGATCTGCGTGAACTCGGCCTGGTCATCGAGACGGTGGAGGGCCTCGACGGCGAAGTCGGCTACCTCGCCCGCCGGGACAGCAACCGCCTCCCCCCGATCACGCTGGACGCCGAGGAGGCCGCGGCCCTCGGCCTCGCCGCCAAGGTCTGGCAGCAGGCCCGGCTCGCGGGCGCCGCGAGCGGCGCGCTCCAGAAGCTGCGCGCCGCCGGGATGCCGGTCGCCGAGGACCCGTACGACACTCAGCCGCAGAGCGCGCTCCAGCCGCACATCCCGGTCCACGAGGCCGCGTTCGAGCCACTGATGCTGGCCTGCCGCGACCGTCGCCCGGTCGTCTTCGACTACCGCAAGTCCAACGCCGCCCGCCCCGAGCAGCGCCAGGTCGAGCCCTGGACGCTGGAGTGCTGGCGCGGCCACTGGTACCTCGCCGGGTGGGACCGCGGGCGGTCCGCCGAGCGCGTCTTCCGGGTCTCGCGGATCACCGGCCGGGTGCGGCTGCGCTCCGGCGCGTACACCGCCGAGGTGCCCGACCATTCGACCGTGCGGGAGACCGTGGAGTCCTGGGCGGGGGAGACCGCGACCGGCACCGCCCGGATCAGGGTGCGCGCCGGGCACGGCTATCCGCTGCGGGCGAGGGCGCTCACCACTCGCACCGGGGACGACGGCTGGGACGAGCTGGAGATCCCGTACGGGCACGGACTGGACGCCTGGCTCGTGGAATTCGGCCCGGAGGTGGTCGTGCTGGCGCCCGACGAGCTGCGGGCGGACGTCGTCGAGCGGCTGCGCGCCGTGGCCAAGGGCTGAGGGGACGGAACGACTTCATCATGGCCGGAAATGCCATTGACCAGACCCGCCGGATGCTGTCCCTGGTGACGTATCTGCGGGAGCGCCCCGGTGCCCGTGTCGCCGAGGTCGCCCGCGCCTTCGGCATCAGCGAGGACGAGCTGATCGCCGACCTCGACGTGCTGCCGCTGTGCGGCACCAGCTTCCGCGGCGGCGACCTGCTGGACATCGATACCGACGGCGAGCGCATCTGGTGGCACAACCCCGACGATGTCGCCGAGCCGCTGCGGCTGGCCGCCGACGAGGCCACCGCGCTGCTGGTCGCCGCCCGTGCCGTCGCCACTCTGCCCGGGCTGCGCGAGAGCGACCGGGAGGCGCTGCTGCGGGCCACCGCCAAGCTGGAGGCCGCGGCGGGTGAGGTGGCGGGCGCCAGCTCCCGGCTCTCGGTCACCTTCGAGTCCGAGGGCGGTGTCTTCGCCGACGTCGACCGGGCCATCTCCGAGCGCCGCAGGCTGTGGCTGCGCTACTACTCGCCCGCGCGCGACGAGGTCACCGAGCGCGAGGTCGACCCGATCCGGTTGTTCGCCGTCGGCCACACCTATGTGGAGGCGTGGTGCCGGCTGTCGGAGGCGCGCCGCACCTTCCGGCTGGACCGGGTCGTGGAGATCAAGCTGCTGGACGAGGCGTCCGACCCGCCGCCCATCGAGCTGCGGGACCTCTCCGATCCGTCGACCGGGCTGGTGCAGACCGGCGCCGAGGACCCCGAGGTGGTCGTCGAGACCGGCCCGGGTGGGCGCTGGGTCGCCGAGTACTACCCGCACGACAGCGCGGAGGAGCTGCCCGACGGGGGCTTGCGGATCACCCTGCGCGCTCCCGACCCCGGTAGTTTGCGGCGGCTGGCGCTGCGGCTCGGCAGGGACGGCCGGATCGTCGCGCCGCAGGGGCTCGCGGACAGCGCTCGGGACGCGGCGCGGCAGGCGCTCGCGGCGTACGGTGAGTGACGGCTCGCGGTGAGTGAAGGGACGCACACAGTGACCGCTGGGGGTAATCCCACCTCGGTGATCTTCAAGGCAGCCTGTCCGGAGTGCCGGGGCCGGTTCGAGCTGGCCGCCGGTGCGCTGCGGCTGGCGATCGGGGCCAGTGACCGCACCACCTTCTACTCCTTCACCTGCCCCGACTGCGGCAGCGCGGTGCGCAAGCCCGCGGGGGAACGGATCGTGGAACTGCTCACCGGCGGCGGCGTGCGCACCCTGCGGCTGCACTCGACGGTCTGACGGCTGACGGCCACCCGACGGCCTGACAGCGGGCCGACCGCCGCGGGGGCGCCGCGGCGGTCCCGATAGGCTCGCCCCATGCTCTGGCCGATGCTCGCCCTCGCCCTCGCCTTCTGTGGAATCGCCGTCCTCGCCGTGCTCTCCGTACGGGTCTACACCCAGGTGCGCAGACTGGCCCGGCAGGTGTCGGACAGCTCCGCGCGGATCACCCGGGCCGCCGAGGACCTGGAGCGGGCCACCGGGCCGCTGAGTGCGCAGGTGGGGGCGGTGCGCCGGGATGGGGGCGCCGCCCAAGGCCACTGATCGGCGGCGCTCTGCTGCATCACAGGGAAGCGGGGTACGCTGGCTGGTCGTGGCTCTGGAAACGAGGCGGAGGGCCGCAACCAGGCGTCTGCATGGGGATTGCCCTGCATTTACCCCTGCGCGCTACGATCGCTGACAGCACGGCTGCCGGACTCCTGTCCGAACGGTCGGCAGCCCCACCCCCAGCCGCCCCGGTGAGAAGGTAGACGAATATGTTCGGAAAGCTCGGCGCTACCGAGATCATCCTCATCCTGATCGTCGTTCTGCTGCTGTTCGGTGCGAAGAAGCTCCCCGACATGGCGCGCTCGCTGGGTAAGTCGGCCCGCATCCTCAAGAGCGAGGCCAAGGCGATGAAGTCGGAGGGCAAGCAGGACGAGAACGCCCCGGCCGACCCGCCGAACCCCGGCCAGGACCAGGGCGCCCACCGCACCATCCAGGCCGCCCCGGGCGATGTCTCGAGCTCCCGTCCGGTGGCCGAACCGAGCGACACCACCAAGCGCTGACCCGGGGCCACTTGAAGGCGGCATCGATGGCCGCCGTCTGACGCACGAGATGAGGACGTGGGTTGCTCAAGTCTGCCCGCAAGAAGGAGAAGGACCCCGAGGGGCGGATGCCCCTCGCGGACCACCTGCGCGAGTTGCGCAACCGGCTGGTGAAATCGGTCCTGGCGATCTGCGTGATCACGATCGTCGCGATGTTCTTCTACAAGAACATCGTCGATTTCCTGATGAAGCCGGTCCTGGATTCAGTCGGCTGCCCCGGGGTCCGGCTGTCCCAGCTCAACACCGACCACGCCAGCAAGAACAACTGCGCGTACTTCACCGTGAACGGTCTGCTGTCGCCGTTCACGATCATGCTGAAGGTCTCCTTCAC
The DNA here is from genome assembly GCF_052851135.1 of Streptomyces sp. BRA346. Classification (NCBI taxonomy): domain Bacteria; kingdom Bacillati; phylum Actinomycetota; class Actinomycetes; order Kitasatosporales; family Streptomycetaceae; genus Streptomyces; species Streptomyces sp. BRA346. The sequence goes on from NZ_JAIWIH010000004.1 coordinate 241,024, forward strand.
CACCGGCGTGGTCCTCGCGACCCCGGTGTGGCTGTACCAGCTGTGGGCGTTCCTCGCGCCCGGTCTGCACCGCAACGAGAAGAAGTACTCGCTCTTCTTCGTCGGCCTCGGCGTGCCGCTGTTCGTCGGCGGCGCCTTCTTCGCGTACAAGATCCTGCCGACCAGCGCCAAGGTCCTCCTCGACTTCACGCCCGGCGGGGCCAGCAACCTCCTCCCGCTGGACGACTTCCTCGATCTGCTCACCCGCATGATCGTCGTCTTCGGGCTGGCGTTCGAGCTGCCGCTGCTGCTGATCCTGCTGAACTTCACCGGCATCCTCAGCGGGCGCCGGATGTTCGGCTGGTGGCGGGCCATGATCATGGGCATCACGGTCTTCGGCGCGGTGGCCACTCCCAGCACCGACCCGATCGGCATGTTCGCCCTGGCCGGACCGGTCACCGTGCTCTACTTCGGCGCGGTCGCCGTCGCCATGGTCAACGACCGGCGCAGGGCGCGGCGCCGGGAGGCCGACCCCGACTTCGGCCTGAGCGACGACGAGGCGTCGAGCCTGGATCTGACGCCGGAGGCCATCGAGGAGACCGAGCGCGTCTCCGCGGGCGAGCTGCCCGCCGGTGACGACCCGGCGCGGCGCAACGGCTACGACGACGTCACGTAAGCGGGACTCCGGCGGATGAGGGGGCCCGCCCGGGCGGGCCCCGATCCCCATCCCGCCGTAAAGATCGCGTGCGTTGTCGGAGGTGGCCGGTAGTCTCGTACATACGATGACCGACGAGCTATCTCCCGCCGAGCGCTATGCGGCGTCCCGCATCCGGGCCGCCGAGCAGGCCACCGCGCTGGCCCCCTTCCGCGAGATGTACGCCTTCGCGCTGGATCCGTTCCAGATCGAGGCGTGTCAGGCCCTCGAAGCCGGGAAGGGCGTGCTGGTCGCCGCCCCCACCGGCTCGGGCAAGACCATCGTGGGCGAGTTCGCCGTCCACCTGGCGCTCACCCAGGGCCGCAAGTGCTTCTACACCACGCCCATCAAGGCGCTGTCGAACCAGAAGTACGCCGACCTCGTCAAGCGCTACGGCGCCGACAAGGTCGGCCTGCTCACCGGGGACAACAGCGTCAATTCCGAGGCCCCGGTGGTCGTCATGACCACCGAGGTGCTGCGCAACATGCTGTATGCGGGTTCGCAGTCGCTGCTCGGCCTCGGCTACGTGGTGATGGACGAGGTGCACTACCTCTCCGACCGCTTCCGCGGCGCCGTCTGGGAAGAGGTCATCATCCACCTCCCCGAGTCGGTGACCCTCGTATCGCTGTCCGCGACGGTGTCCAACGCCGAGGAGTTCGGCGACTGGCTGGACACCGTGCGCGGTGACACCGAGGTGATCGTCTCCGAGCACCGCCCGGTGCCGCTGTGGCAGCACGTGCTGGCGGGGCGCCGGATGTACGACCTCTTCGAGGAGAAGAGCGGCCGGGACGGCGACCAGTCCGGCCGCCGCGAGGTCAATCCCGACCTCGTCCGGCTGGCCCGGATGGAGAACAGCCGCCCCGCCTTCGGCCGCGACAAGCGCCGGGGGCGGAACAACATGCGGGAGGCCGACCGGGAGCGCGAGCGCCGCCAGCGCAGCCGGATCTGGACCCCGGGCAGAGCGGAGGTCATCGACCGGCTCGATGCCGAGGGGCTGTTGCCCGCCATCACGTTCATCTTCAGCCGGGCCGGGTGCGAATCGGCCGTCCAGCAGTGCCTGTACGCGGGGCTGCGGCTCAACGACGACGCGGCGCGCGCCCAGGTGCGGGCGATAGTCGAGGAGCGCACCGCCGGCATCCCCGACGAAGACCTCCATGTGCTGGGGTATTTCGAGTGGCTGGAGGGCCTGGAGCGGGGCATCGCGGCCCACCACGCCGGGATGCTGCCCACCTTCAAGGAGGTCGTGGAGGAGCTGTTCGTCCGCGGCCTGGTCAAGGCGGTGTTCGCGACCGAGACCCTGGCGCTGGGCATCAACATGCCCGCCCGCTCGGTGGTGTTGGAGAAGCTCGTCAAGTGGAACGGGGAGCAGCACGCCGACATCACCCCCGGTGAGTACACCCAGTTGACCGGGCGGGCCGGGCGGCGCGGCATCGACATCGAGGGCCATGCGGTGGTGCTGTGGCAGCGCGCCATGGACCCGGCCGCCCTCGCGGGCCTGGCCGGTACGCGGACGTATCCGCTGCGCTCGTCGTTCAAGCCCTCGTACAACATGGCGGTCAACCTGGTCTCCCAGTTCGGCCGGCACCGCTCGCGGGAGCTGCTGGAGACCTCGTTCGCCCAGTTCCAGGCGGACAAGGCGGTCGTCGGGATCTCCCGTCAAGTGCAGCGCAACGAGGAGGGGTTGGAGGGCTACCGCGCCTCCATGACCTGCCACCTCGGCGACTTCGACGAGTACGCGCGGCTGCGCCGCGAGTTGAAGGACCGCGAGACCGAGATCGCCCGGCAGGGTGCCGCGCAGCGCCGGGCCGCCGCCGCGGTGGCGCTGGAGAAGCTCCGCCCGGGCGATGTCATCCATGTGCCCACCGGAAAGTTCGCCGGGCTCGCCCTGGTGCTGGACCCGGGGCTGGCCGCCGGGCGGTCCAACGGCCACCGCGGCTTCGAGCACCACGACGGGCCGCGCCCGCTGGTGCTCACCGCCGAGCGCCAGGTCAAGCGGCTGGCGTCGATCGACTTCCCGGTGCCGGTGGAGCCGCTGGACCGGATGCGGATCCCCAAGTCGTTCAACCCGCGCAGCCCGCAGTCCCGCCGGGACCTGGCGTCCGCGCTGCGCACCAAGGCCGGTCACCACGATGTGCGGCGGCACCGCAAGGAGCGCTCGCGCGCGGCCGACGACACCGAGATCGCCCGGCTGCGCGCCGCCATCCGCGCCCACCCCTGCCACGGCTGCTCCGACCGCGAGGACCACGCCCGCTGGGGCGAGCGCTACCACCGCCTGCTGCGCGACACCCGCCAGCTGGAGCGGCGCATCGAGGGGCGGACGAACACCATCGCCCGCACCTTCGACCGGATCTGCGCGCTGCTGTCCGAGCTGGACTATCTGCGCGGTGACGAGGTCACGGACGTCGGCAAGCGGCTGGCGCGGCTCTACGGCGAGCTGGACCTGCTGGCCAGCGAATGCCTGCGGGACGGCGTGTGGGAGGGGCTGAAGCCCGCCGAGCTGGCGGCGTGCGCCTCGGCGCTGGTGTACGAGTCCCGGGCGGCGGACGACGCGCTGCCGCCCAAGCTCCCCACCGGCCCCGCCAAGGAGGCGCTGGGGGAGATGGTCCGTATCTGGGGCCGGCTGGACGCCCTGGAGGAGGAGCACAAGATCAACCAGGCCGAGGGGGTCGGCCAGCGCGAACCGGATCTGGGCTTCGCCTGGGCCGCCTACCGCTGGGCGTCCGGCCATGGGCTGGACGAGCTGCTGCGGGAAGTGGACATGCCCGCCGGTGACTTCGTGCGCTGGTGCAAGCAGCTGATCGACGTGCTGGGCCAGATCGCGGCGGCCGCCCCGGACGGCAGCGTGGCGCGCAACGCCCGCAAGGCGGTCGACGGGCTGCTGCGCGGGGTCGTGGCGTACTCCTCCGTCGGCTGAGGCCCTGAGGCCCTGAGGCCCTGAGGCCCTGAGGCCCTGAGGCCCCGGGACCGGCCCTGCCGTTCACCTACGACGGGTCGTAGGTGAACGGCAGGGCGTTGCTGTTCCCGGCCGGGGTGTGGACCACGACGCTCACCACCCCGGGCGGTCCGCCGGGGCTGGTGGCGACGACCTGGGTGTCCGAGATCGCGGCGAACGGGGCCGGGATCCCGCCGAAGGTCACCGCGTCGGTGTAGGTGAGGTTGCTGCCGACGAGCACGACCGACTCGCCCCCGGTGTCCAGGCCGTTCGACGGGTTGAGGCTGGTGAGGGCCGGGGCGCCGAGATACGTGTAGTGCGGGTTCCCGCTCCCCGTCGGGCTGGTGCCGCCGGGGGTGGTGACGGTCACCTGGACGGTGCCGGCCCCGGCCGGGGCGGTGACGGTCAGCTGGCTGTCGGAGATCACGTTGATGGCGGTGGCCGGGTTTCCGCCGAAGGCGACGGCGCTGGTGAGGGTCAGATTGCTGCCGTAGATGGTGACGGTGTTGCCTCCGGTGGCCGGGCCGAGGTGGGTGGAGAGATCGTTGACGATCGGCGCGGTGATGTAGAAGTACGGCAGCGCATTGCTGGTGCCGCCCGGCGTGGTGACGGTGACGTTGACCGCGGACGGCGGCCCGGCGGGCGCGGTGACGGTGATCTGGGTGGCGGTGTTGGTGAGGATGGCTGCCGCGTTGATCCCGAACATGACCGAGGTCGCCCCGGAGAGATTGGTGCCGTTGAGGGTGACCGTGTTGCCGCCCGAGGTCGGCCCCGAGGCCGGGCTGAGGCTGGTGAGGGACGGCGCGGGGGCGGCCGCGTAGGTGTAGCCGAGCGCGTTGCTGGTGCCGCCCGGCGTGGTGACGGTGACGGCCACGCTGCCGGTGCCCGCCGGGGCGGTGACGGTGATCTGGGTGGGGGTGTTGGTGAGGATGGTGGCGGGGTTGGGGCCGAAGAGCACCTGGGTGGCCCCGCCGAGGTTGGTCCCGTTGAGCGTGACGGTGTTGCCGCCGGAGGGGGGACCCGAGGCCGGGCTGAGCGAGGTGAGAACGGGGGGCGCGACGGTGGTGTAGGTGAAGAACACGTTCTGGGTGCTGGTCCCCGACGGCCCGGTGACGGTGACCTTGACCGTGCCGGTCCCCGCGGGCGTCCTGGCCGTGATCTGCGTGCTGCTCACGACGGTCACGTTCGTGGCCAGGCTCGAGCCGAACCTCACCGCGGTGGCGCCAGTGAAGCCGGAGCCGGTGATGGTGACGGGGGTACCTCCCGCCGGGGCGCCCTGGGCGGGGCTGACGCTGGTCACGATGGGGGCCATGACGCGGTTCTCCTTCTCGTACCTTGACGGCGGCGCCCTGGCCGACGGCTGTCGGCCAGGGCGGGCGACGTGCGGTGACGCTGTCGGCGCTCGGTCGTCCCCGGCCGTCAGGTGATGGTGAAGGCCACGGCGTTGGAGGTCCCGCCGCAGGTGTCGACCGTGATCGTCCCGGCGCCGGTGGCGAGCCCGCCGGGCACGGTGGCGACGAGCTGGGTGCCGCTGATGGGGGTGAAGACCGCGGTGGCGGTGGCGGCGGCGCTGTCGGTGAAGGTGACGGTGTCGACGCCGACGAAGGAGGTGCCGGTGATGGTGACGTCGTCTCCGGCCGTGCCCGTCGTGGGAGCCACCGTGGTGATGGCGGGCGTGAGGTAGTAGTCGACCAGGGTGGTGCCCGACGTGCTGGTGCCGCCCGCCGTGGTGATGGTCACCGCCTGGGTGGACACGTCGGCGACCTGACCCGGGTTGGCCGGGGCGGTGAAGGTGACCTGGTTGGTCTGCGTGGGGGTGACCGCGACGTTGCCGATGGAGCCCACCCCGACCTGCGTGCCGGTCAGGAAGTTGGTGCCGAACAGGGTCGCCGCGCCACCCGTGGCGGCCGGCAGGCAGCTGACGCTGAGGGCCGTGGTCGTCGGCGCGGCGATGACGAAGAACGGCAGCGCGTTGCTGGTGGCGCCGGTATTGCTGGTCACACTGACGGAGACCTGGCCGGAGCACGGTGCCGTGCTGGGCACGACGAAGGTGACCTGGGTGGCGGTGACGCCGGTCGGGGTGACCGTTGCCGCACCGAAGTTCACCCTGGTGGTGGTGGACATCGCGGTGCCGTTGATCTGGACGGTGTCCCCGGGTTTGCCTTGGTTGGTGGTGGTCGTGGTGTCCACCAACGAGGTGATGGTTGCCATGATCCTTCTCCTTCGATGGAGCCGCTGCGCCGGGAGGCGCGGAGAGCAGGCCGATGGCTGACGCGCTCCGCGACCGCGGAGGACGTCCCGGTGCGCGGGAAGGGCGGGTGAAAGACCCGTGGCCTCGGGGCCGGCGCCTGGGGGCGGGTCTTCGGGATGAAGCGACTCGGCGCCGAGTTCGAGGGGCGCCGTCCATCTCGCTGCTTCCGATTTAAGCCATCGAGTGAAGGGCCCGGAAGGTGGAACTGGAGCAACCGGGAATTCATGTGTAAGTAGGGTTAAAACTTGTTAACGGATTTTCTCCGCCGTCGTACGCCCCCACCGAAGAGAAGACGGGCGGGCGGACGGTCCATTGCCGTCCACCCGTCCGCCGTATGTGTGTGCGGTGTGGCCCTATGCGGCCGCCTCCTTGGGTGCCTGGCCCTCCTGCTCGGCCTCCACCTGCTGGTTCCACTCCCGCTTCGACGCCTGCCAGCCGTCCTCGTTGTGGCCGCGCCGCCAGTAGCCGGAGATGGACAGCCACTCGCGCGGCACCTCGCGCTCCAGCCGCAGATAGCGGCGGATCTCCTTCACGAAGCCCGCCTCGCCGTGCACGAAGGCGTGCACCTGCCCGGCCGGGAACTCCAGCCCGCGGACGGCCGCCACCAGCGCCTCGCCGACCGGCGCGGCGCCCCGGTGCAGCCACACCACCTCGGCCCCGTCCGGAACGGCCAGTTCGTGCTCCTCTTCCGGCCCCTCGACCTCGATGAAGGCGTGCACGACAGGCCCGTCCGCGCCCCGCGGCCGGCGGGCCAGCCGCTCCAGCGCGGCGGCGATCGCGGGCAGCGCGCTCTCGTCCCCGGCGAGCAGATGCCAGTCGGCGTCCTCGTGCGGGGCGTAGGCGCCGCCCGGCCCCTGGAAGTAGATCTCCTGGCCGGGCCGCGCGTGGGCCGCCCACGGTCCGGCCAGGCCCTCGTCGCCGTGGACCACGAAGTCGAGCGTCAGCTCGCGGGCCGCCGGGTCCCAGGCCCGCACCGTGTACGTACGGGTGACCGGCCACTGCTCGCGCGGGAGTTCCTCGCGGATCCGCTCCAGGTCGAACGGCTCGGGATAGGCCACGCCCTCGGCGGGGAACAGCAGCTTGACGTAGTGGTCGGTCCATTCACCGGCGCTGAATTCGGCAAGACCGTCGCCACCGAGCACCACCCGCACCATGTGGGGGGTCAGCCGGTCGGTGCGTATCACCTGCGCCCGGTGGGGCCGCGGACGTTTACGGGCAGGACGGTCTGCCATGGCGGGCTCCTTGATCGATAGTAGTTAGGTTAAGCTAACCTAACACTTTATCCCTCAAGGGTGGAGAGCGCCCGCCGCAAGGATCCACCCAGTCCCCAGCGCTCCGCGAGCGCGTCCACCGCGCGCGGATCGCGCGGCGTCCGCGGCACGGCCGCGTCGAACGGCGGCAGCGGGACGTCCGAGGCGACCCGGACGACCTTCGGGGCGACCGCGAGATACGGCCGCGCCCCGTCCAGCCGCTTGCGCTGCGTGGGAGTGAGCTTGGAGCCGGGGTCGTCGACCGCGGCCATGATCCCGGCCAGGTCGCCATGGGCGGCCAGCAGCTTGGCAGCGGTCTTCTCGCCGACCCCGGGAACGCCCGGCAGGCCGTCGCTCGGGTCGCCGCGCAGCAGCGCCAGATCCGCGTATCCGCCGCCGTCCACCCCGTACTTCTCGCGCAGCAGCGCCTCGTCCACCAGCTGGAGCGTGCCGACGCCCTTGACCGGGTAGAGCACCCGCGCCCGGCGCTCGTCACTGACCAGCTGGAAGAGGTCGCGGTCGCCGGTGACGATGTCGACCGGGCCGGTCGCGCGCCCGGCGAGCGTGCCGATCACGTCGTCCGCCTCGTAGCCCGCCGAGCCCACCCGGGCGATGCCGATCGCGTCCAGCACCGCGTCGATCACCGGGACCTGCGGGGAGAGGGTGTCCGGAACCTCCTCCCGGTCGACCGCGGTCGCCTCCGGGGCCTCCTCGGCGACCCGGTGCGCCTTGTAGGTGGGGATCAGCTCGACCCGCCAGGCGGGCCGCCAGTCGAAGTCCATACAGGCCACCAGATCGTCCGGCCGGTGGTCCTGGACCAGCCGGGCGATGAAGTCCAGCAGTCCGCGCACGGCGTTCACCGGAGTGCCGTCGGGGGCCTTGACCGAATCAGGCACCCCGAAATAGGCGCGGAAGTACAGAGAAGCGGTATCGAGAAGCATCAGGCGTCGGGTCACATCTCGATAATGCCGTACGCCGGCGACACTCCCGGACTGGGAATGTGAGCTGGGTCACCGTATGGTTTACGCCATAAGGAGAGGGGCAGGTGCGCCCCCGGAGCGAGGCCCTTGCATGTTTCAACTAATGCGTAGGGCATACGGTCCCGGTGCCGTGCTGTTCCACGACCTGCCGGCGGGGGTGGCGGGTCGTTTTTTGGTGCGATATGAGAGGTATATGTGTCCAAACTGCGAGCCGAAGGCCTGTACAAGGTGTTCGGCAGAAGACCCGATGAGGCGGTAGCCGATCTCGAGGGCGGTGCGGACCGCGAGAAACTGCGGGCGGAAGGTACGACGGCTGCGGTCATCGATGCCTCCTTCGCGGTCGAGGCGGGCCAGACATTCGTCGTCATGGGTCTGTCCGGATCCGGGAAGTCCACGCTGCTGCGCATGCTGAACGGGCTGCTGGAGCCGACCGCCGGACGTGTCCTCTTCGACGACGACGACCTCACCGCGCTCAGCCCGCGCGATCTGCGCCAGGTGCGCTCCCACAAGATCAGCATGGTCTTCCAGCACTTCGCCCTCTTCCCGCACCGCACGGTGCTGGAGAACGCGGGGTACGGCCTGGAGGTCCAGGGCATACCGGCCGAGGAGCGCGTGAAGCGCGCCACCGAGGCCCTGGAGATGGTCGGCCTGGCCGGCTGGGAGAAGTCCTGGCCCGACGAGCTGTCCGGCGGTATGCAGCAGCGCGTGGGCCTCGCCCGCGCCCTGGCCACCGACGCCGACGTGCTGCTGATGGACGAGTCCTTCAGCGCGCTCGACCCGCTGATCCGCCGCGATATGCAGGACCAGCTGGTCCAGCTCCAGAAGCGGCTCAAGAAGACCATCGTCTTCATCACCCACGACCTCAACGAGGCCATGCGCCTCGGTGACCGCATCGCCGTCATGCGTGACGGCCGGATCGTCCAGATCGGCACCGCCGAGGACATCCTGGTCACCCCGGCCAACGACTACGTCGCCTCCTTCACCCAGGACGTCGACCGGTCCCGGGTGCTCACCGCCGGGGCGATCATGTCCGACCCCGACGAGGTACTGGGCACCACCGCCGACGACGGCACGACGCTGCGCACCGAGCAGGACGTGCTGGCCGCCGCCCCCGCCACCGTCGGCACCGACACCCCGATCGTCGAGCTGTTCACCCCCTGCTCGCGCAGCGGCACCGCGGTCGCGGTGACCGACGGCGACGGCGTCCTCGTCGGCGTCATCGGCCGCGACCGGCTGCTCGCCGCCCTCGGTGACGGGGACACCGGCGGCGACGGTGCGACACCGCCGTCACCCGGCGGCGGGGACGCGCCCGAGTCCGCGAAGAAGGTGATCACCGGTGCCTAGGCTCGAACTCGGCGACTGGATCAATTCCGGCGTCAACTGGCTCCGTGACAACCTGAGCTGGCTCTTCGACTTCATCTCCTCCGTCGTGCAGGGCATGTACGACGGAGTGAACTCGGTGCTCAGCGCGCCCGAGCCGCTGCTGCTCGCGGGCATCCTCGCGGTGCTCGCCTGGTGGCTGCGCGGCCTGCTGCCCGCCGTCCTCGCCTTCGCGGGCTTCGCGCTCATCGATTCGATCGAGCTGTGGGGCGAGGCGATGAACACCCTCGCGCTGGTGCTGGTCGCCGGTGCGATCACCATCGTGTTCGCGGTGCCGCTGGGCATCTGGGCGTCCCGCAACCGCGCCGTGAGCGCGGCGATCCGCCCGGTGCTGGACTTCATGCAGACGATGCCCGCCTTCGTCTACCTGATCCCCGGCATCTTCTTCTTCGGCCTCGGGGTCGTCCCCGGTGTCGTCGCGACCGTCATCTTCTCGATGCCCCCGGGCGTCCGCATGACGGAGCTGGGCATCCGCCAGGTCGACGCCGAGCTGGTCGAGGCGGCCGACGCCTTCGGCACCCATCCGCGCCGTACCCTGCTGCGCGTCCAGCTGCCGCTGGCCCTGCCCACCATCATGGCGGGCATCAACCAGGTGATCATGCTGGCGCTGTCCATGGTCGTCATCGCGGGCATGGTCGGCGCCGAGGGCCTGGGCTCCACGGTCTTCCAGGCGATCAGCTCCGTCGACGTGGCCATGGGCTTCGAGGGCGGCATCGCGGTGGTCATTCTGGCCATGTACCTGGACCGGATGACCAGCGCGCTCAATCAGCGCGTCTCCCCGCTGGCCCGCCGCGCGCTGGCCAAGGAGCGGGCCAAGGCGCTCAGCGGATCGCGGGTGCTGCACTGGCGGCCCGCGACCTCGGTCGCCATGGTCGGCGTGGTCGTCCTGGCGCTGGTCGCCGGCGGCATGAAGATGTTCGCCGACAACGACACCGGCCCCGCCGTCTCCGCCAACGTCGGCAAGGGCCAGTCCGTCAACCTCGGCTACATCAACTGGGACGAGGGCGTCGCCTCCACCTTCCTGTGGAAGGAGCTGCTGGAGGAACGCGGCTTCAAGCCCAAGGTGCAGTCGTACGACGTCGGCGCCCTGTGGACCGGCATGGCCGCGGGCAACATCGACATGCAGACCGACGCCTGGCTCCCGGCCACCCACGCCGCGTACTGGGCGAAGTACAAGGACAAGCTGGAGAACCTCGGCTCCTGGTACGACAAGACCTCCCTGGAGGTCGCGGTCCCCTCGTACGTCAAGGGCGTGAAGTCCCTCGACGACCTCAAGTCCAAGTCCGGCACCTTCAAGGGCAAGATCATCGGCATCGAGCCCGGCGCCGGTGAGATGAAACTGATGCAGGACAAGGTCATGCCGGGGTACGGCCTGAACAAGGACTACCAGCTGGTCAAGGGCTCCACCGCGGCGATGCTCTCCCAGCTGGAGCGCTCCTACGCCAAGAAGGAGCCGATCGCGGTCACCCTGTGGTCCCCGCACTGGGCGTACGACAAGTACAAGCTCACCAAGCTGAAGGACCCCAAGGGCGCCTTCGGTAAGGGCGACCACATCGACACGATCGCGCGCAAGGGCTTCTCGAAGAAGAACCCGCAGATCGCCAAGTGGATGAAGAACTTCAAGCTGAGCGAGAAGCAGCTCACCAGCCTGGAGTCGGCCATCCAGGACGCCGGTAAGGGCAAGGAGCAGCAGGGCGTGCGCGCCTGGCTGAAGGACAACCCGGGGATCGCGAGCAAGCTCGCCCCGGTGCCCGGCGGCGCCGATCAGAAGGGCAAGGACGCGGGCGCCGCGCCGAAGATCGGCTACTTCCCGTGGGACGAGGACATCGCGACCACGTACCTGTGGAAGAACATCCTGGAGAAGCGCGGCTACAAGCCGTCGATCAAGCAGTACGACGTCGGCTCGATGTTCACCGGGATGAGCACCGGGCAGATCGACGTCGAGTTCGACGGCTGGTTGCCGGTCGCGCAGAAACAGTATTGGGACAGATACAAGAAGAATCTCGTCGATGTCGGGGCGTGGTACGACAAGACCTCTCTCGAGATCGCCGTCCCCTCGTACGTCAAGGACGTGAAGTCCCTGGCCGACCTCAAGGGGAAGTCCGACCTCTTCAAGGGCAAGATCGTCGGCATCGAACCGGGCACCGGTGAGATGAAGATCCTCAAGAGCAAGGTCCTGAAGGCGTACGGCCTCGACAAGGAGTACAAGGTCTCCGACGGTTCCTCCCCGGCGATGCTGGCGGAGCTGGAGCGCAGTTACGCCAAGAAGGAGCCGGTGGCCGTCGTTCTGTGGACCCCGCACTGGGCGTACAGCAAGTACAAGCTCACCAAGCTCGCGGATCCGCAGAAGGCCTTCGGGGCCAACAACCAGCTCCACACGCTCGCTCACAAGTCCTTCCCCAGCAAGTTCCCGGAGTTCAACGGGTGGCTGAAGAAGTGGCACATGACCGAGAAGGAGTTGGCCACGCTGGAGCAGGCCGTGCAGGACGCGGGCAAGGGCAACGAGGAGGAGGGCGTCCAGAAGTGGATCGACGCCAACCCCGGCATCGTCGACAAGATGGCGCCGGTCAACCCGTGACCCCCGTCGCCCCGCTGTAGCACCATCCGCCGCCGCGGTCCGGAGCCCATCGCTCCGGCCCGCGGCGGCGGCCGTTCGCAGGGGCCGGCGCCGTACGGTGGGGCGATGAGTACTCGTGCCCGCGTACGCAGCGTGGTGTCCCTCGTGCCCTCGCTCACCGAGTCCGTCGCCGCCACCGCGCCCGATCTGCTGACCGGGGTGACCGACTGGTGCAGCCATCCGCCCGGGCTGAGCGCGGAGCGCGTCGGCGGCACCAAGAACCCCGACACCGCCCGGATCGCGGCCCTCGCCCCGGACCTCGTCCTCGCCAACGAGGAGGAGAACCGCGCCCCCGACCTCGCCGCGCTGCGCGCCGCCGGGCTGGAGGTGATGGTGACCGAGGTACGGACGCTGGAGCAGGCGTTCGCCGAGCTGGACCGGGTCCTGGTACGCGGCTGCGGGCTGCCGCGGCCCGGCTGGCTGGACGAGGCCGAGGCCGCCTGGGCGGACGTCCGGGCCGCCGGAGCGGAGCGGCGGGCCGTGGTTCCCGTATGGCGGCGGCCGTGGATGGTGCTGGGCCGGGACACCTTCGCCGGGGATCTGCTGGCCCGGCTGGGCGTACGGCATCTCTACGCGGAGCACCCCGAGCGCTACCCCCGCATCCCGATCGACGAGCTGACGGGGAGCGGCGCGGAGCTGGTGGTGCTGCCGGACGAGCCGTACCTCTTCACGGCCGACGACGGGCCCGAGGCGTTCCCCGGACTGCCCGCCGCGCTCGTCAGCGGCCGCCATCTGACCTGGTACGGCCCCTCGCTGGCGGAGGCGCCCGCCGTGCTGGGCGCGGCGCTGGCGGCGGCGCGGTGAGGACCGGGCCCAGGAGGGCGCGGTGAGCCGGACTCAGGGCGTGGTGAGGGCGGGGCTCAGGGCGCGAGCAGGGTGCCGCGCGCCAGGCCGAGCGCCGTGCGCGCCGCGACCAGCCCCCACGCCGCCACCAGGGCGGCGTACAGCCCCACCGCGAGCCAGCCGAGCGAGTGCAGACCGGTGTGCCGGGCCAGCGCCGCCGTCCCCGTGACACACGTGCCCACCGGAAAGGTGAACCCCCACCAGGTCATCGCGAACGGCATCCCGCGCCGCGCCGTCCGCACCACCAGCGCCGCCGCCGACGCCAGCCACAGCAGCGCGAACCCCATCACCGGCACCCCGTACGCCACCGAGGCGAACCGGGCGGCGGCCTCCGGCACCCCCGGCGTGTACGCCGCGGCGTCGGCCAGCCCGCCCGCGGCCGTCGTGGACTGCCCGAGCGGGCCCAGCACGAGGAACATCGCGGGCGTCAGCGCCGCCGGGAGCGGACCGTGGCGGACCAGCCGGTCGAAGATCAGCGGCAGCATCAGGAACGTCCCCAGCAGGCTCGCCCCGGCCAGCGCCACACACCCCAGCAGCAGCGCCTCCCGCGCCTGCCCGGGCGGCAGATGCGGCACCAGCGCCGGACCGGTCGCCGCCGACACCATCGGCGCCACCACCGGCAGCAGCCACACCGGGGACGCCTCCCCGGGGCCGATCCGGTGCCGCAGCACCATCAGGGCCGGGATCCCGGCCGCCGTCAGCAGGGCGGTGAGCGTTCCGGCCGTCCACAGGGCCGCGTCCACGGCCACCGCCGCCCGTACGCCGATCACCCCCGCGCCCACCGACAGCGTCGCCGCGCCGACCGCCGACAGCGCCATGGGGAGGCAGCCGTGGAAGGGCGCGACCGCCGGGTCGAGCAGATCGGCGCGGGCCCGGTCGCGATGGCGCGCCCAGTGCGCGGCGCGGGCGGCCAGCACGGCGCAGAGCATCAGCACCGACAGCCCCCACACCACCCGGCACACGCCGCCCAGCCAGGGGGCGCGCACCGGCAGCCCGGCGCCCGCGGTGGCCACGATGGCGGTGCCCATCACCGTGGCGTACCAGTTCGGGCCGAGGCCGCGTACGGACGGCCGGGGCGGGCGATGCCGGACGGCGGTGGCGGGGAGGGGCGGGGCGGGCGCGGCAGTGACCATGAACGCACCTTCGCCCGCTGCCGCGGCTCCCACCAGGCCCGTCTTCTCTATGAGGGCATAAGCTGACTTTATGAGCGACCAGCGCCGGAAGCGCACCACCCCCGGCGACGAGGGCCCGGCGCACCCCACCCCCCTCGCGTACCGCGTCCCCGACCTCGGTGCGCTGGAGCTGCTGCTCGCCGTCGCCCGGCTCGGCAGTCTCGGCCGCGCCGCCCGGGAGCTGGGCATCACCCAGCCCGCCGCGAGCAGCCGGATCCGGGCGATGGAACGGCGGCTGGGCGTCGCGCTCGTGGACCGCTCGCCGCGCGGCTCCCGGCTCACCGCGCCCGGGGCGCTCGTCACGGACTGGGCGCGGCGCGTGGTGGAGGCGGCCGAGGCGTTCGACGCGGGCGTCCACGCGCTGCGCGACCGCCGCGACTCCCGGCTGCGGGTCGCCGCCAGCATGACGATCGCCGAGTATCTGCTGCCCGGCTGGCTGATCGCCCTGCGCACCCTGCGCCCCGACACCGCCGTCTCGCTGCTCGCCGGGAACACGGCGGCCGTCGCCGGGCGGCTGCTGGACGGCGAGGCGGACATCGGGTTCGTCGAGGGCCTGGACACCCCGAACGGGCTGGACGGCGCGGTCATCGGCCACGACCGCCTGACGGTGGTCACCGCCCCCGGCCACCCCTGGGCCCGCCGCCGCACCCCGCCCGACGCCGCCGAACTGGCCGCCACACCGCTCATCCTCCGCGAGCGCGGCTCCGGCACCCGGCAGGTGCTGGACGCCGCCCTCGCCGCCCACGGCGGCCTGGCCGCGCCCCTGCTGGAGCTGGCCTCCACGACCGCCGTCAAGGCGGCCGCGGTGAGCGGGGCGGGCCCCGCGGTGCTCAGCCGCCTGGCCGTCGGCGAGGAGCTGGCGGCCCGCCGCCTGGTGGAGATCGCGGTCCCGGACATCCCGCTCCGGCGCGACCTGCGCGCCGTCTGGCCGTCCGGCCCGCACCCCACCGGACCGGCCCGCGACCTGCTCGGCCTGACGCGACCGGGCCCGGCTCCCACCGTCTGAGCCGGGCCCGGCGCTGACTCGCGGACGTTGATGCGTCCGTCAGATGTGCAGGTCGCAGCACCCGTCGCGGCGCAACTGCCGCCCGACCTCCAGCCAGTGCTCCGCCGACCGCCCCTGCGCCGCACGGGCACCGGCGGGCGCCGGGAACGCCTCGACCAGCTTCCGCTGCTCGAACGGCACCCCGCCCCGCAGCACCGACACCGTCCGTACCATCGAGTCGAAGTCGGTGAACGGATCGCCGTCCACGACCGTCAGGTCCGCCAGCTTGCCGACCTCCAGGGTGCCCAGGTCCCGGTCGGCGCCGAACGCCCGCGCCGGGAGGACGGTCACCGTGCGCAGCGCCTCCGCGGGCGACATCCCGAACCGGTGCAACGCCCGCAGCCCCACGTGCAGATGGAGCCCCACCGGCGCCAGCGGCTGGTCCGTCCCCAGGGCGACGACACCGCCACCGGCCAGGATCCGCCGGTATATGCCGATCTCCGTGCGCAGGGTGGCCAGCTGGGCGTCGGTCGGCGGCGCTCCGGCGAGCTGCCGCACCAGGGCGGTGTCCCACGGCGGCATCAGCCGGGTGACGCGGTCGTCCTCGGCCAGCGAGGGGTCCGCGCCGACCAGCGGCTGGGCGGCGAACGGCGTGGCGATCAGCCGGAAGTCGGAGGCCGTGTAGATCTCCGTCACATCCTGCTCGGCGCGCCCCGTCCCCGTCGTCACATGCCCGAACTCCAGCCGCTGCGTGGCCTGGAGATGGGTCGTCAGGTCCTGACCGAGCTGTATGCCGGGGGTGCACAGATGGCTGCCGGAGCGCACCCCGAGCTTGTCGTGCGCGAAGCGGGCCGCCTCCTCCATGATCCAGCCGGGGGCGCGGACGTACGTCTTGACGAAGTCCCAGTCGAGCGCCGCCGCGCGGTCCAGCGAGCGCCGCAGCCCCTCCCGGGTGCGGTGCGCCCGGCCCATGCTGTACGCCACCCGCGGCCCGTCCAGCAGTTCCCCGGTGGCCAGCAGCCGCGGCCCGGCCAGCGCGCCCGCCGCGACGGCCTCCCGCAGCCGCGCCTGCTCGTAGGCGAAGCCGCCGAACGAGACGGCGGTGGTGATGCCGTACGCGAGCTGGAGCGCGGTCTGGCGGCCGCCGTAGGTGTACTGCCACGGGTGGGTGTGGGCGTCCCACAGCCCGGGCACGACGGTACGTTCCGACGCGTCGACACGGCGCTTCGCGTGCCGCCCGCCGCGGTGCGCCTCGACGGCGGCGATCCGCCCGCCGCGCACCACGATGTCGACGTCCTCGCGGACGGTGCCGCCCCCGCCCGTACCGTCCCAGAACCTTCCGGCGTGCACCACGGTGTCCGCCGGGCGCGGGCGCCGGTGGTCGAGCGGGATGCGCACCGTACGGGCGTCACCGCTCGCGACGTCCAGCAGCCGCAGCCTGCCCGCCGACAGATACAGGATGCTGCCCGAGTCCGCGGACCAGGACGGATGGTCGGCCGCCTCGTCGGTCAGCCGGCGCGGTTCGCCGTCCGGGCTGCCGTCCGGCCGGACCGGCAGCAGCCACAGGGCGGACTCGGCGACGACCGCCATGTGGCGGCCGTCCGGGGACCATACGGGGCCGGAGTCATAGCGGTCGGTCAGGGAGGTGTGCGGCGCGACGGCGTGCAGTTTCGCGGTGCCGCTGCCGGTGTCGACGACCCGGATGAGGTTGTAGCCCTCGCGGAATCTCTGGTTCAGCCGGTTGCGGTCGCACAGCGCGACATAGCGGCCGTCCGGCGACCAGGTCGGCCGTCCGGGCAGCCCGCCCGCGCCCATCGGCGCGGCCAGCACCTTGTCGGTACCGGCATCGAGGTCCCGTACGACGAGGTTTCCCGACATGTCGATACTGGCGAGCCGCTTGCCGTCGGGGGAGAGCGCGGGGTGCACCCGGCCGCCGGAGGCGAGCACCTTCTCCTCGCCCGAGGCCAGGTCCCGGCGGCGCACCGCGAGCAGCCCGTCGCGGTCGTCGGCGTACACCAGGGCGCCCCCGTCGCGCGTCCAGGTGGGTGCGAGCAGATACCGGGTGGCGTCCGCCCGGACGACCCGGCGCGGGGCGCGGCCGCCCGAGACGTCGGCGACCCAGAGGGAGTTGAGCGCGGCGAAGGCCACCTTGCGGCCGTCGGGCGACAGCGCGGGCAGATGCAGTCCGCGCACCGGGCGCGCCCCGCCGCCCTCGAAGTCGTACCGCTTGACGCGGTACCGGGGCCGGTCGACGGGCAGGGTGGCGGCGAAGGGGATCACCTCGCCCTTGGCCGGTGCGTCGGGACGCACCAGCCGGAACCGCCCGCTCACCGTCAGCAGCAGCTCCTCGCGCGAGACCCACCGCGGCGGCACCGGCTGCACATCGCCCTCGACCGCGACCGCCGTACCGTCCACGACCAGCGTGCAGGACGCGTCGGGGGCGATGGTGGTGCGCAGATAGGCGAGCGTGCCGCCCGCCGACACGGACGGCGTCATGACCTGGGCGCCCGTGGTCGGATCGGTGCGCTCGACCGTCACCGGCCCGGTGCCGTCCGCCCGTACGGAGGCCACCGTACGGGCGTCCAGCGCGGTCGCGCCGGGCACGCCGCGCACGAACAGCACGCGCTCGCCGTCCGGGGACCAGGTGGGGTCGAAGTCCTCCCAGGCGCCGCCCTGGAGCGGCCCGTCCTGGCCGGGGAGCCCGGTCAGCCGGGTCAGCTCGCCACTGGCCACGTCCAGCACCCACACCCGGTACGGGCTCCCCGCCACCGGATCACCGCCGCGCTCGGAGGCGAACGCGATCCGGGTGCCGTCGGGCGACCAGGCGGGACCGCGGTCGTCCCACGGCCCGTCGGTGCGCTGCCGCAGACCGGAACCGTCGGGGCGCAGCGTCCAGATGTGGAAGCCGCCGCCCCGGTACGCGCACACGGCCAGCAGCTTCCCGTCGGGGGAGTGGACCGGACGGGTGGGCTCCAGATCGGGCGGGGTGAGTGCGACGGCGTCGCCACCCTTGCGGGGGACGGACCACAGCACGTTCTGGACCTCGGCGATCAGCCGGTCGCCGGAGGGGGAGAGGGACGCGGCGCCGTTGGTGGCCGCCGTGAAGGAGAGCGAGACCCGCCGCGCCTCCGCCCGGGCCGCGGCCTGGGCCACCGCCTCGGCGGGCAGTGCGGCGGTTCCGGCGGCGACGGCGGTGCCCGCGGCGGCCGCCTGGAGAAAGCGCCGTCGGGAGAAGGGGGACGGGGTCTCGTCGGACGCCGCGTCAGGTGCTTCGTATGTAGCCAACGATCCTCCTGGTACAGGGAATTGCACGGTTCAGGAGTTGCGGGTGGTACGGAAAGCGCTTGATCGTTACACACCGCCCGTGCTCGCGGTCAACACCCCGTCAGCACCTTGTCGGGCTTACGTCAACACCGGCCCGTACCGGCGCAAGCCACCCGCCCGTACCGCCGACAACACCCGTCCATGGCCTTGGCTTGGCGGCCCGGCGAGGGGAGAGTGGGATTCCGCCCTCGTCACGAGGGCACCATCCCGACGGCCCAGGAGACGGATACGCATGCCAGCTGGCGGCATCACCCACCGCACGGACCACCTGACCGCCCCGGACGGCGCGCGCGTCGCGACGTACACCTGGCAGCCGGAGTCGAGCCCCGCGCGAGCGATCGTCCAGATCGCTCACGGTGCCGCCGAACACGCCCGGCGCTACGACCGGTTCGCCCGCTTCCTGGCCGGTCACGGCTACGCGGTCGTCGCCTCCGACCACCGCGGCCACGGGGCGACCGCGGAGTCCACCGGCGGCCTCGGGGTCGTCGGTGAGGACGGCGACGGCTGGCGGGCCATCGTCGCGGACCTGCGCGCCATCGGCGACCGCGCCCGCGCCGACCACCCCGGAGCGCCGCTGGCCCTGCTCGGCCACAGCATGGGCTCCATGCTGGCCCGCGACTGCGCCCAGGAGTACGGCGGGGAACTGGCCGGGCTCATCCTCTCCGGCACCTTCCGCTCACTGCCGGGGGCGGAGATCGAGGGCGCGATGGCGGAGATCGAGCGGGAGATCGCGGACCGCGGCCGTACCGCGCTGTCCACCTTCCTCCCCACGCTCTTCGCCTCGTTCAACGACCCGTACGAGTTCGGGACCGGCTTCGAATGGCTCTCCCGGGACCAGGCCGAGGTCGCCGCCTACGCCGCCGACGACCACTGCGGCTTCCCCTTCAGCGCCGGGCTCTCCCTGGACTGGCTGCGCGCCGTCCGCAAGATCAACGACCCGCGCCACCAGGCCCGTATCCCGGACGCGCTCCCGGTCCACCTGGCGGTCGGCACCGAGGACCCCTGCAACCAGCGGATGACCCTGGTCTACGAGCTCCTGGAGGACTTCCGCTACGGCGGCACCCGGGAGCTGACCTGGAAGGGCTACCAGGGCGCCCGGCACGAGATCCTCAACGAGACCAACCGCGACGAGGTGCAGCAGGACCTCCTGGACTGGCTCGACAAACACCTCTGAGCCGGGCCGCCGGTCACCGCCTCCTGCTCAGAAAACCGGCGATGCGCCCACGCAACGACCCCGGATCGAGCCCCTGCCCCGCCAGATGCTCCTCCATCGTCCCGTAGCGCCGCAGCTCGCGCCGGGCGACGCCGAGCCCGAGCACCCGGTGCGGAACGTCGGCGAGGGCGTCGTTCGCGGCCGCCGTCGACGTACCCGCGAGGTACGGCTCCACGAGCACGACGTCCGTACCGGCGGCGACCGTACCGGCGCCATCCGCGCCGGTGGCGGCCGCGCCGGTGGCGGCCCGGAGCGCGCGCCCGTCGAAGGGGCGCACGGTGGTGGCGTACAGCACGGTCACGTCCAGCCCCTCGCCCTCCTCGACGGCCGCGAGGACGCCGTCGAGCATCGGCCCGACCGCGACCACCACCCCGTCGCGCCCCTCCCGCACGGTCAGGAACCGCCCCGGGGTGATGGCCCGCGGTGCCGCGTTGGCGTGCGCCGACAGCCGTACGTACACCGAGTCGTCCCCGGCCGCGGCCGCGTCCCGCAGCAGCGCCTCCGCCTCGTCGGGGTGGCCGGGGACGTGCACCGTCCAGCCGTCGAGGGTGTCCATCAGGGCGACGTCACCGGGCGCCATATGGGTGAACCCGCCCGCGGGCCAGTCGTACGACCCCGCCGCGCTCACCAGTACCCCGCCCACGCCCTGATGCCCGAAGTCCAGCTTCACCTGCTCGAAGGGCCGCTCGACCAGAAAGCTGGCGAAGGTGTGCAGGATCGGTCGCATCCCGGTCAGCGCCAGTCCACCGCCCACGCCGACGAGCAGCTGCTCCCGGATGCCGACGTTGATCACCCGGTCGGGGTGGGCGCGCAGGGCGTCGGCGAAGCCGTCCTTGCCGATCTCCGCCAGGACGACCGCCAGTCGGGGGTCGTCGTCGAGGAGACGGGAGACGGTGGAGGCGAAGCGTTCACGCATGGTGTCCACGAAAGAAACCCCTTCAAGTGGAAAAAGCCGAAAGGCGCGGAAAAGCACGGCTGGAATGCACTGAGACAGGCCTCACGCCCCCTTGCCCTCGACCCGGGCGACGACGGCGCGCGGCCGCCCCGGATGCGGTGCGGTGAAGGCGCCGTACAGCGCGTCGTGGTCCCGTCCGTCGACCGTCGCCGTGGACCAGCCCGCGGCCTCGAACCGGGAGGCGATGCCGCCGGGGCGGCCGTAGGTGGCGGAGGCGTTGTCGACGACCAGCACGTGCAGCCGCTCCAGCCCGGCGGCGCCCGCGTACGCGATCGCCTCGTGGTTGCTCCCCTCGTCCAGCTCGGCGTCGCCGATCAGCACCCACACCGCGGGCCCGCCGTCCCCGTCGAGCCCCTGCGCCCGCAGCCCCAGCGCCGTCCCCACTCCCAGCGGCAGCCCGTGCCCGAGCGAACCACTGCTGATCTCGGCCCCCGGCACCAGCACCCGGTCCGGATGGTGGCCGAGCGGCGAGTCGTACGAGCCGAACCCCGGCAGCAGCGAGTCGGCGAAGAACCCCTTGGCCGCGAGCACGGCGTAGTACGCCATCGGCCCGTGCCCCTTGGACAGCAGAAACCGGTCCCGCCCCGGATCGTCCACGCTCTCCGGCGAGACGCGCAGCACCCGGTCGTACAGCACCCAGAGCGCGTCGAGCGTGGAGGTGGCGGCGGGCCCGTGCTTCTCGTCGCCGGTCATCAGGCTCATCAACCGCGGAAGGTCGGTGTAGGTCGAGGTCATACCGAGAGCCTGCAACTTCAAGTCGACTTGAAGTCAAGCGCTAGCATCGCCGTCCATGACCTCGTCCTCCGACCGCCTCACCATCGGCGAGCTGGCCGCCCGCAGCGGCCTCGCCACCTCGGCCCTGCGCTACTACGAGGAACTCGGCCTGATCCACTCCGAACGCACCGCCGGCCGCCAGCGCCGCTACCCCCGCGCCACCCTCCGCCGCGTCGCCTTCATCCGGGCCGCCCAGCACGTCGGCCTCACCCTCGGCGAGGCCGCCACGGCGCTGGCCCGCCTCCCCGCCGACCGCGCCCCCACAGCCACCCAGTGGAACGCCGTCGCCCGCACCTGGACCCACCGCATCGACCAGCGCATCGCCGACCTGGAACGCCTGAAGCAAAAGCTCACCGGCTGCATCGGCTGCGGCTGCCTCTCCCTGCGCAAATGCGCCCTCTACAACCCCTCCGACACCGCCTCCACCCACGGCCCCGGCGCCCGCTACCTCCTCGGCGACACCCCGCCACCCCCCGAAAACACCCCGTAACCCCGGGTCGCCCCGAGCCCCTGCCCAGGGGTGGAGGCGAGCACCCCCTGAAGTGCGGTATTGTTCTTCATGCGCGCCCGGCAAGGGGAAAGCCCAAGCCGGACAAGCACCGGGACGTGGCGCAGTTTGGTAGCGCACTTGACTGGGGGTCAAGGGGTCGCAGGTTCAAATCCTGTCGTCCCGACCAGTGTGATGTCGCAGGACATCGGAATGACCCCGAACCCACGATTGGGTTCGGGGTCATCGTCGTTGTGGGCCGGGTGGGCGGCCGGTCGGCTGGTAGT